>CAMOZF010000033.1 GCA_946630765.1 uncultured Lachnospiraceae bacterium
CGCGCGGCCTTGCGCGGCATAGACGATGCGGCTTGCTTTTGTCGCGATCAGCGACTGATGATTGATCTGAGCCAGGATCTCCGTCTCGACGATCTGCGCCTCAACGAGATCCGAAACGACCGTCAGTACCGGTTCATTCGGGTACATGACCGTGCCTTCCGGAAAGGCGTAAACATCGCCGCTGAAGCGGAAATTCCGCAGGTACTCGAGGAAGCGCTCGTCAAAAAGATTCAAAGAGCGCAGATACGAAATGTCCTCCTCTTCAAAATGCATGCCGGTCAGATACTGCAGCACCTGTTCGAGGCCCGCAAAGATCGCGAAGCCGCCGCCGTCCGGGTTTCTTCTGTAGAAAACGTCAAAGGCGACCTTTCTGCCGCTGTCCTCCGACAGGAAATACCCCTGTGCCATCGTCAGCTCGTAGAGGTCCATCATCATCGTCAGATTTCTCTTATCATAGATATCGGTTCGCATCCGTCCCCTCCTCAGTGTACCGCCACCTGGCAGCTTCTCATCGTCTCAAGCGCCGCCTCGTGTTTCTCCGGCGTAACACCGGCGCAGCATCCGGCGTCGACCGACATCGGAATCTCGGGCATGGCGGCCTTCAGAAGAAGGGCATTGCTGATCACACAGATGTCCGTGCAGAGGCCGACAAGTTCAATGCTTTCGATCTCTTTCTCAATGCTTTTCAGATAGGCGCACAGATCCACCGAGCCAAAGGTAATCTTCTCAAAAGCCTTTGCATTTTCCGTAAAGGGCTGCAGCTCGGGAATGATCTCATGCCCGGGCGTTCCCTTGATGCAGTGCTCCACCGGAAGATTCCGGCCTTCCTGCGTTTTCAGATATTCAGGCGTGTGGGTGTCCTTTGTAAAGATCAGCTCTCCCTGAAAATCCCGGACTTTTTTCACGACGGCCGGCACGATTTCCTGTGCCTCTTTTGTCCCGAGACTGCCGTCCACAAAATCCTTCTGCATATCAATGACAAGCAATATCTTTTTCATATCCGCCTCCTTCCTGTAGACACTCCGAGTATAACACAGACGGCCGTAAAAAACAATGTCCGCATCTGTCGCACACTGTTTTTTACGGTCTTTCCGTCCTCATGAAAATCACCCGGCAAACATCATGCCGTCGAAAAGCTCCTCGATGTCGATTCCATTGATGAGAGTCTTCCAGTTTTTCTCATCCCGCTCCACTTCAAGAAGAACTACCGTGCCGTCCTCCGCAAAGGCCTGAACACGCGCCTTTCCGTCGGAGCGGTAAAGGATAATTTTATCGCCCTGATGCAGGGTCATTTCCCCGGTCTTCTCACTGGTTTCCTGATCAAGCGTATCCACCGTAAGGTCCTGAAGCATGGTCAGCGTATGATTCGGCTGCATCTCGTACCATTCCGACAGCGGGACCGGAAGTCCGTCTTCTCCGACTTTGTAATAGCGGCTGATACTATAGGAGCTCAGAAGATGCGTCGGGCTGCTCATATCAAAACGCATCGGATCCAGATTAATCTCGTAAAGTGCTGTCTCACTCCTGCCTTTTTCCTGATCAAAGTCGTCGTCCGATTGCAGGAAGTTTCGCATGCCTTCAGGTACGGAACCGACAAATACCGGTTCCTCGTTCTGCACATCAAATACAAAGGTTTCCCCGTATCCGTTCTCATAATCCGCCGAAATATAGACATAGCTTCTGCCGTCTCCGAGGCACATCAGAAGGCAGGAACCGACCCCGAGGCTGCTGGTTTCCTGGCTAACCGTCTTTCCGTCCAGCGAAACATGAAGCGCTTTGATGTAGTACTCATCTCTCCATTCTGCCTGAAGAAGAAGTTCCCTGCCGTCCGAAAGGCGGACCGGCTTTCCCGGCTCGAGGAAAAGCACATAGTTTTCAGGCACATTCAGCACCTTCTCAGTAAAGAGCGATTCATTTCCCCGGAAGAGAATATCCAGGGAGAACTCCGGCACCGCAGCGGGGAAGACGTCGCCTGCGTCAAAGAAGAAGCGGATCCTGTCATAGCCGACCGAAAAGATCATTTCAGAAGGCTCCACGCCTTCGAAGAAATAGTCCACCTCTTCCGCCGGGATTTCCGGTATTTCGGAAATATAGGCCTTCATCTCTTTCCGAAGGAGTTCCATCAGGGAAGGGATATCCGTCACGAGATCCGAGAGCTTCAGGACCTTTGTGCTCTCCACGTCCAGATTGACCGTCTCGGTATAAGTCCAGGGACGCGCGGCACCCGCGTAGAGGTAATCATTGTGGATAACATAGCTCAGAATACTGTTGTCCGAGCGAAGAACTGTCATATCAGACTGGTAGCTGGAACTGGAGCCGTCGGTCGCCTTTTCGGATGCGTCCAGCAGATCTTTCTGAAGCTTCTCGAAATCCTCAAGCCTTTTCAGCTTCTGATCCGTCAGGGCTTCATGAAAATCCGACCAGAGAAGCTGTTCATCCTGCCGCATCTCCGGGACATCCATGCCCATGCTGCAGACCATGCGATAACGCTCATTTTCATAAACCGATTTGTAAAAACCGTATTTTTCTTTCAGAAGGTGCATCAGCACCGGCTTTTTCTCTTCTTTGGGCGCTTCGGTCTCTTCCTCAGAAGAAGTTTCCGACGCAGATTCTTCTTCCGTTTCGCTCTCTTTGCTGCTGTCTTCCGTTGAAAGGGCTTCCGAAATCCCGGACTCCGCTTCCGAAACCGCAGACGAGAGCCCGCTCTCGATTTCATCCGCCGCAGAAGACAGCTCCTCCTGCAGAGATTCCCTGAGCTTTCCCGCAAGCTTACCCACGCAGCCGCAGAGAAGCATCGAAACAAGTGCCGTCAGGGAACAGGCGATCATAATTTTCTTTCTCATTACGTTCCTCCTCATCTGTTTCCGTCCTGTACTTACTGTCTGCCGGTCAGGTCCTTTCCAAGTGCTCTACCGGCAGGAAATCGCTCGTCGTTGTACCTTCATCGACACTGCCGCTTCTCCGGATGCCATGCGACTGAAACAGAAGTGCCTCTGTCAGCGTGGTCTTTCCGGCATCGACATTTGCCTGAATTCCTATAATGTAACTCTTTTGCATCTTCTTCTGCAGTTTCAGGTCTGCATTACTTTTCAGTATCTTCCGGATCGCTTTCTTCCGTCTCTATTTTCCTGACATGCAGTTTTTCGACACGGCGCTCATCCATTTCCAGCACTTCGATGGAATAGCCGTCATATTCCACATGATCGCCCACCTTCGGGAACTCGCCGAGGTACTCGATCATCCAGCCGCCGGCCGTGTTGCTTTCGAATTCAAAGGTCTCCTCAGGAATACCAAGAAGCTCACAGAAATCGTCAATATTCATATCGCCGTCGATCGTGAAATCATTTTCGCCGGTCCGGACAACTTCTTCTTCAATCGTATCCGTTTCGTCCCAGATATCGCCGACGATCTCCTCGAGAATGTCCTCCATTGAAATCACGCCGAGAGTTCCGCTGTATTCGTCCGTCACGATCGCCAGATGCTGCCGCGCGCCCTTCATCGTATCCAGACACTGCGGAAGCTTCATCGTCCGGTAGACGAAGCAGGCCGGCATCATCAGCTCCCGAAGATTGGTCTCTTCCTCGGAGGCCAGGGATTTCAGCAGATGATTCAAATGAATCACACCGATGATATTGTCGATGCTGTCCTCATAAACCGGCAGCCGGCTGTGAGAGGACTGCAGCACCACTTCCATAATCTCTTCGGGGTCGTCGTCAATCGCGATCGCTTCCATGTCGACACGCGCCGTCATGACTTCCTCCGCGGAAATATCCGAAAAATCAATCGCTGCCGACAGAAGCTCCGAGCGGTCGGAATCCAGCACGCCCTCATCCTCCGCAGTCTCGATCAGAGACTGCAGCTCGGCGGCAGACTCCTCCTGATCGTTTTCCTCTTCCTCATGAATTCCTCTCGTCAGAAGGCCGACAAGCTTCACAACAGGAAATGTAATCGGCAGGAACAAATAGATCAGGAACTGAATCATACCGGAAATCGACATCGCAAAACGGTTCGCGTACTTCTTGCAGACGATCTTCGGAATGGTCTCGCCGAATATAATGACCAGGATCGTCACGACAAGCGTTCCGAGCCAGTTCAGGCGGTCCGAACCGAAAAACAGGATAATCAGCACGGTTGTCAAAGAAGACGCCGCCGTGTTTACAAGGTTGTTGCCGACAAGGATCGTCGACAGCGTACTGTCATAATTCGTCGAGAGACGAAGCGCGCGTCCGGCGCTCTTCTTGCCGGATTTCTCTTCGTTCTCAAGACGCACGGTATTGCAGGCGCTCAGCGCCATTTCCGAACCCGAGAAAAAGGCGGAAGCCGCGATACACAGAACAATTCCGGCGATCACTAAAGCCATGGTCAGTGTCATTCTTCCACCTCCTCTTCCTTCCGTTCGATATCGATACGGATCTTGAGGATGCGGTTATGCACCACTTCGTTCACCAGAATCGTCAGGTTATGATAGGCAAATGAATCGCCGCGCGCGGGAATCCTGCCAAACTGCTCGCACACCCAGTCTGCCATCAGAAGGTTTGTGAAACGGTCCAGCTCTTCCTCGTCCTCCGGCGCTTTAAAACCGATAAAATCAAAGGTATCCTGGACGGTTTCATCTCCGTTCACCAGGTAGACATCTTTTGTGATCTCAATAATCGGATCCCGGATGATATCGTCTTCGTCCCAGATTTCCCCGACAATCTCCTCGAGGATATCCTCGACCGTCACCACGCCGAGGGTTCCGCCGTAAGAATCCGTCACGACGGCCATATTCAGCTTTCTTCTGGTCATCTCGTCCAGAAGCTCATCGATTTCCGTACTCTGATGCGCATAATACACTTCGTCCAGCAGCGGGCGCACCTGGGGAATCTTCTGGGTTTTGATATATTGCTTGAGAAATTTACGGATCTGGAGGACGCCGATCACATTGTCGACGGTCTTCTCATAGACAAGAATCCGGCTGTGATTCTGCTTCCGGATATAATCCAGGATTTCCTCCGGGCTGTCGTTGATATTTACCGCAGCGACATCGACACGCGGCGTCAGAATGCTCGATACCGTAATATCCGCGAACTGCAGCGCGGAGGTGATCAGTTCACTCTGCTCCTCATCGATCGAGCCCTCTTCCTCCATATCCTCAATGATGTCGTAGAGCTCGTCCTCGGTCACCGAATACTCCTCAGAGTCCCCGAGAGAGCGCGCAGTAAGATTGCCGATCGCGGACAGAAGCTTCGAGAACGGCCAGAATATTTTCATCAGGATTGTCAATAAACCGGAACATGAAAGGCTCACCTTCTCATTGGCCTTTTTGCCGATACTCTTCGGGAGCATCTCTCCGAGGAAGAACATCGCCAGCGTCATAAGAAAGGTGGATAAAGTCACGGCACTGAGGCCCCATTTCCGGGTTACGATTACCGTCATGAGGGATGCCGCAGCAATATGTGCGATATTGGTACAGATCAGAAGTGTTGTGATGGCGTCATCAAAATGATCCAGCACATAGAGAACTCTTTTTGCTCTCCCGTCTCCTCTTTCCGCAGAGACTTTCACTCTGTTTCGGGAGACTGCGGAGATGGCGGTCTCCGTCAGCGCAAAATACGCCGACGCAATAAACATAAGTACAACAAGAATCAGTTGCAATCGACTGTCATCATCCATCGAGTGGGTGTTTTCAACTCCTTTTCAAAATAATAATATACGGAGAAAATTATACACGATATTTTTGCAAAATACAACACCTTTTTATAAGATCAGAAGCCCTCGTCCGTTGCATAGCTTATGATCGGGCCATCCTGACCGTCAAAATACATATGACCGACATCGCCGTAACTGATCATGCGCGGCACGAAGGGGACGCCCGGTTTCTTTCCGGGGAAGCTGAAAACGGTCACGCCGGTGTAGTTCGCGACAAAGGCATAATTGAAGGCCTGAAAAGGAAGATTCAGAAGCTGTGACAGAAGCACCCGCTGCATTGCCACATGGCAGAACAGCGCAATATGGTCGTCACTCGGATTCACCGGAAGATAAAAGCCTTCCTCCGTCCTCCTGTAGCCGTTCTCCTCGAGAAGCGCCGTAAGCCCCTCGGAGATCTCCCGATAGCGCTCCGGAAAATACGTATCCGACACCGCCGGATCCTTGGAAAGCGCCTCCATGTCCAGCATCCGCCGCTCGGGCGCCATCCAGTAGGTGCCTTTAATCGCCGACAGACGCTTCGGCTCTCCATCCGGGAAATGTGTATAGGTTTCTGTCTCAAGCTCCCTGGCCCAGGGAAGAACCGTTACGGGAAGTCCCAGCTTTTCGGCTGTCGGCGCGGCAGTTTCCTGCGCACGCCCCATCGGAGAGCTGTAGATGCGGTCGATTCCGGAGCGCACCAGTCTCAGAGAAACACGTTCTGCCTGGTATTTTCCCGAAGGCAGAAGCGTGTCGCTTTTGTAGTCCGGCTCCCCGTGCCGTATGATATACAAAATCATAATTTCAATCCTTTAAGAAGGTCCGCGAGGCTTGTCGTCGCCTCCGCCTGATCACTGTACTCGGAGGGATCCTCCTCCGCCTTTTCCGTCGCAATCTGCTCAAGAAGCGCCTTTCTCGAAAGGCTCACCTTGCCGTTGTCCACCTTCGTGATGACAACCTTCAGCTTCTGTCCTTCCTTGAGGACGGCACGGATATTCTTGACCCGCTGCTCTGAAATCTGGGAAATATGCAGAAGTCCGCTGATTCCATCGCCGATATCCATAAATGCGCCGTAATCCTTCAGCGTCTCAACCGTTCCTTCCACGATATTTCCGGGCACGAGGCGGCTGATCTTCTTATTTTTCTCTTCGATCGCCTGCTCCTGGAGAAGCTCTTTCGCGGAAAGCACGAGGCGTTTCGTCTCTTCCTCCACCCCGATCACCTGAACCCGGACCGTTTTATTCAGATATTCCTCAGTATTCTCCACGTACTCGAGCGCCAGCTTCGACGCGGGAATGAAGCCCTTGATGCCTTCCACGTAGAGGATCGCGCCCGCCTTCACAACTTCGGTGATCTTCCCCTCAACCACGGTCTTCTCTTCCATCATTGTCTTCAGCTTTTCCCAGGAAAGTTCATCATCCGCCTGCTTCCTGGAAAGCAGGATATTGCCCTTCCCGTCATCCCGGCGGATCACGGTTCCCTGGAATTCATCACCGATTTTTACCGCGCTCAGAATGTCAAAATGCGGATCGGCGCTCATTTCCTCTACTGGGATCCTGCCGGGCGCGAAGTAGTTGAGATCCATCAGGACACCGGTTTCATCGACGTCTATGACGCGTCCCGTCAGCACATCGCCGACGTGGATCTGCCGGAATGACGCTTCCAGCTCTTCCTGATAATCCGCCATTCCCAGTTCGGGAATACTCTCCGGGTCCACCTCATTGGAAATCCGCGAACGGATCAGTCCGTTTTCTCCGCGGTTGATTTTCTTCTTTTCCTCTTCTTCCGCCTTAATGGCTTCCTGCTTTTCCTCGTCCTCGGAAACCAGCTCTTCAATGCTCTTCTTTTCTTCTTCCATCTCTCATCAGCCTTTCAAAAAATTCTTCGGGTCCGTTCCTTCCGGATAGACAAATGTATCCAGGCGCACCTGCCCGTCTTCCTCTTCCGTCACCAGTTCTGTCGTCCTGCCGATCACCGTCAGTGCAAGCACCGTCAGCTTCCTTTCCTCCCGTTCCCCGGGCAGGCGGACAATCAGCTTCTGCGCCATCTGATAATATTTCGCATCAATGCCGAATCCCCGGATCAGCCTGATCAAAGAATTGAAATCTCCGCGATGCGCCAGCTCGAAATCATAGGCTTCCCGGTCCAGCTCCTCGAGGCAGCAGTAATTCGGCCCGACAAGCTTTCCCTCCCGGTATCCGGTTTCAAAAAGATTCCGCAGTCCTTCCGCACGCTGATCCAGTGCCGGAATCCGGAGCATCCGAATCATATCCGCGATCCCGCCCTTTTTGACAAACCAGCACATAAAGCTGTCCGGATTGTAATACACACCCTCCCTGGCATGCACGTAATACCGCTGAACCTGCGGCCGCGCTGCGCGCATCAGCGATTCCGCCCCGACATCCCGGTCATCCAGCGCAGGGTCGGAGAATTCCGGTGCATAATCGCAGAAACCATGGGGATATTTTTCGACCAGCTGAAGCGGATACATATGCGGCTTCGTCTCCCACTCCGGCAGAATCTCCTCAAAAAATCCGGCATACATCGAAACATCCGGATTGCAGGAAAGCGCCTTCGAAAGTAGCTCCGGCTCCGGCGCCGATGCATACGTAAACGCCGGATCATAGCGCCCTTTCCCGAGATGATGCAGAATATCCGCCCGAAGCTCGCCGAACCACCCTCTGCAGTCTTCGGGATAGGCGGCGCTCATTTTCCTGAAGCCATTCGCCGCAAGCGTATAATCTCCGAAAGTCATCATGGCTTCCGCATCCTTAAACATCTGATCGGCAGACTCCTTCGGCGCCTCCGCACTGCCAAACACAACCGGCTTTTCCTCCTTTTCCGGCCGCTCGTCCGCCTCCATGATCCCGGAAGCCCCCGAAATCACCTGAATCGTCTCTTTCCCCTCGGCATCCTTATGAATCTGCAGAATCGGCGCTCCATAAAGGCTCGAGCCGCACACGGTGCAGAATCTTGCGTTATCCGGCGCCTTTGCGCCGCATTTCGAACAGAACATATTCTCCCTCCGGACTGCCTGATTATTATCGTTCCCTATCATAACATATTTTCTGTAAAAAATCTACTTGACGAAAACGGAAAAAGGGATTACAATAATAAAGCTTCAAGAGAAGCTAATGGGGGCGTAGCTCAGTTGGGAGAGCGTTCGGTTCGCATCCGAGAGGTCGAGGGTTCGAATCCCTTCGTCTCCATTTTTTTATGTCCAAAATTCCGTGTAAATACTGGGAAAGGAGCGGTTCGAAGTTCGTCCGATATTTCCAGGTATCCAGACAGGTATCCAAAAAGAGGTCGTTGCCAAATATGGGAATGGCCTCTTTTCTATACGCATGACTGATGTGTTCTGCCTGTTTCTTCGAATCCCTTCGGGCACACTATTTTTATGTTTTTGAAACGTCTGGAACCCGCAGAAATGCTACAAAAACGAAAGGTACGACGAGATCTTCCGAAGCGGGTAACAGTTACGGTAACAGGTCTGGTAACACCTACTGGGCTACCATCGAAAAGTGGCTGTAGCATTCTATTGCGACAGCCACTTTTTCTTCGATTCTCTCCTGTATTCAGATCATCCTGCCTGCTTCTTCAGTTTTCTTTCCTCCACAAGCGTTGTAATAAGCACAATCAGGTGTACGAGATACCAGAGAAACGCGCAGATCAGGAAAATCGTCCATGCACCTCTGACAATTACCACAGATCCCGGTCCCTGCAGAAATCCTCCTCCATAGGCTTTCCAGGACAGCAGAATCTGAAGCATTTCTTTTGTGAAATAAACCACGATGATAAAGAAACTGTAAATCTCCGGAATAATATATTCTCTCTTGCCGAATGCTACCCGTACGGAAATCACGCCGGATATAATCAGGACGGCTGCAAATACACTCATCAGATAAAAGAAAACATACTGAACACTAAATACCCCGTCCAGTAAATACAGCAGCAAAATAATCGTTCCAACGGCAGCCACCGTTGCCAGAAGCGCTCCCGTAACAATCCTGCTGATCCCGGCTCCCTTGTTGCCGATGTTCTTTTCCCGTGCCGGGCTCTCCTGAAGAAGCCTTTCCGGGTTCTTCAACACAAAAATAGACATAATCAGGCAGACAACGAGCGGCAGGCAGACGCGTAAAAGCTGTGAAGAGATCAGATACCCGGTCGGGATTTGCGCCGAATTCAAGAGGCGGCTGAATCTCACAGATCCGGCAATTACCGTTGTCAGGTTCTCCAGAAGGCAGCCCCCGAGAATGATCGTCAGCACGATATTGTTTGCCTTCTTCGGTTTAGCGAGGATCAGGGAAGCGATTCCATGGATCAGGTTCAGGAAGAGCAGGTTCAGGATGCTGCCTTCCGGCATAAAACGGAGGTCTTAAAACGAAGCTGTAAAGAGGTTGGTCAGGATCGAAATCAGAAAATATATTCCGGACCAGACACGAAATGTATACGTATCACGCATAGAAAACTCCTTCCGATGCTTTTTACTGTATTTTTTATCTTCGTCAACTATAATGTCGCTCCCCGGATCTCCAGGTTCCAGCCGTTCTCTTTCAGCCGGATGATTGCAAAAAGCGAATCTCTCCAGGTGTTTCCGGGCACATCGGTCCGGTCTCCGAGGTAGGCATAGGGTCCGCCCGCGATGTGCCAGCGCCAGGACTGCTCGGAATCCGTCGCCCACAGATATTCAATCAGAAGATCACAGCTTTCCTGATCCGGATCCACAGAGGCCGTGGCCTGCATGGTTTCCCGGTCCCAGGCCTGTACCGTAACATCACAGAAGGAAAGTGCATATTTGCTGCCGGGTGAAACCGACGATACGGTCTTTTTATACAGCTCACAGTATTCCCTTGCCGCTTCAAGCACATCCTGTCCGTGGTACGGAATAACAATATCTTCTCCCGGTGCGGCTCCGAGAAGAGTGCTGAATTCAACTTCATCATACCAGCCGCGCAGAGACCTCCAGCCGCTGTAAAGAGCAGAGTACTCCGACTCCGGTGCCGTCCGGACATAAGCATGACGCTCCCCATGATTATCATAGACAATCACATCATAATCTTCCAGAAGCATAATTCTCTTTCCGGCATCTGATCCGAAAACCGTAATCACCGATCCGGAAATATCAGGAACAGCGACTTCCGTGTACATGCTGTTTGATGCACCAAGCAGCATATTTTCGTGGTTTGCTGCGTTTTTTCCGTCCAGCACCTGACCTGCTAACGGTCCTTCGCTTCGAATGATATACAGGTTTTCATCATGAAGCATCTCCGAAAAAACTTCCGG
>CAMOZF010000034.1 GCA_946630765.1 uncultured Lachnospiraceae bacterium
ATCTTTGATTTCGTCTTGCGCCATACCGAGCGAAGCGGGTGGGGACATCCCATGACTTACGCGACAAAGTGATGGGATCCCTCGACTCGCTTCGCTCGCTCGGGATGACAAAACGGAGGGTTCTCTTCCCGGCCATCGGGAAGGGAACCCTCCATCCATCTCAACACTCTCCACCCCTCTCAGCACCTCTCAGCGCTCGCCGTCTATCTCAACATCCTCCGTATCTCCTGCTCCGAAACCTCCGGGAGCACATCCTTCAGCCTCCGAATCACGCGCTGCAGCGACTCCTCCGGCTCTTTATCGTAGACGTGCTTCCGGAATTCCGGGCCGAAAAACTTCTCGGGCGTCGAATACTCGGCAACGCCCCAGCCGTACTCCTTGCCGAAGCGGTCCTTCATGTAGACAAAATCGCTGATCAGAATGTAGCACTGCTTCTGAAGGCGCGTGACCAGCGTATCAAAGCCCTTCTTCCCGTCCTTATTGTAGTCGCCGAGCTCCTTGAGCTTCCGCGAAAGGATCGGCGCATTCGGCTCCAACAGTTCAAAAAGTTCTTTGTCCCGGTAGGAGGCGAGTCCGTCATCGTATCGGGCGTCGAAATCATAGCCGTCTCTTCGGTAATTCGCGAAATCCGGGAAACAGTCCTTACTGATATACACGGCCTTCCCGCCGAAAAACTTGCCGTAGGCGCAGCCGGTCTCGCGGATCACCGGGCCCTTCCATTCCCAGGTGCCCGGCTCGTCGGAAAACCACAGCCGCGGGTCGACATGCTCCTCGATCGAGAAGCCGGGAATCGGATTCCTGAAATACGGCAGAAAGCCGAGCGTCTCCACCGCAGATGTCAGATCTTCCTTGCTCCGAATGATAAAAGGATCCGTAAAATTCATGCATTTCCCTCCCGGTCCGCCGGTAATTTCCAGCGCCCATTCGAAATGCTTCGCATTTCTCATGTCGGAGGTCAGAGAGGCTTTGCCTCTTGACCTCCTCGGCTAAAAGAGTCAATAATCAGTCTGGAACACAAATGTTCCATTCTTGATTATTGACTTTTTATCCGGGAGCTGAATTATACACGTTGTAAGCGACAATCGATCCGACAACGATCACGCCGCCGATGAGCGCGAGGACAGACATCCGCTCATGGAAAAAGATCGCCACCCATAAAGGATTCATGATCGGTTCGAGCCCCGTGATCAGGCTCGCGCTCACGGGCGGCGTCCTCTTGATACCCTCCGAGAACAGGATGTAGGCGACGCCGACCTGTATGATACCGAGCGCGAGAACCGGCAGGATCACGGGCATCGAAAAGTCCGTTTCGCGAAATGCAAAGGGCGAAAAGATAATTCCCGCCGCCAGCTGCCCCAGAAAGCTGGAACTGAGCGCGTCGGAACGCTTCGCGGTATTCATCATGAAAACGCCCGCATACGCGATGCCCGACACAATCGCAATCAGATTGCCGGCCAGGTTTCCGACCCGGAGTCCGTCGATGAAAAAGATCAGCACCCCCGAAAACACGGCGATGCAGGTGATAACATCCGCCTTTTTCGGGCGGACTTTGAAGATCAGCGCCATCAAAATGATCACGAAAACCGGCGCCGTAAACTGCAGGACAATCGCATTGGCCGCCGTCGTCATTTTGTTCGCGATCGTGAAAAGCGTCGTCACACCGATCAGAGACAGCGCGCCGATAAAGACCGAGCGGCTGAATACCAGCCGATGCTTTGTCAGAAGGAGGTACAGCCCGATCACCGCCGCACCGATCAGGTTCCGGATGCCGTTGATCGCAAAAGGCCCCCAGGGGATCATTTTGATGAACAGGCCGCCGGTGCTGAAGCAGACCGAGGCGAGAAACACGCAGATGACCGCGCCGGGGCTGAGCTTCCTGTGATTATTATCCGCTGTTATGCTGATGTCTGACATGGTGAGTGCTCTTTTCTTTTCAGGATTTCAGACAACATCATACCATTTCACAGAAGAACTTTCAACAGTGAAAATGCCGCCCGCAGGCTTTCCATTTTGGGGGTTTTCAAAAAAATAAATCTGTGCTATAATCCCCCTTACAACCGATTAAGGCGATGATGGAGACAAGTAATTTCCGGATCGGGCCTTCAGAGAGCAGCCGGGCGGTGCGAGGCTGCAGGACAGGCCGGAAATGAATACACTCACGGAGCCGCTTCCTGAAAAGGCGCCGGACACAGCGGATCATTTTAACGAACGATCTGTACGACCGGTTCCCGTGTAGGGACAGACGGGTGCGCCCGTGACAGCGCTATGTGTGTGTCAGCACACAATGAGGGATTTTTCCGCGAGGAGGATCCGAAACAGAGGTGGTACCACGAAAACGATTCGTCCTCTGTCCCAGTATCATGGGGCAGGTTTTTTATGCCCCAAAAAGGAAAAGGAGGAAAAATACGATGGGAATCTATGAAGAACTGCAGGAGCGCGGACTGATCGCGCAGGTGACAGACGAGCAGGAGATCCGGGAGCTTGTAAATACCGGAAAAGCCCGCTTCTACATCGGCTTCGACTGCACGGCGGACAGCCTGACCGCCGGACATTTCATGGCGCTCACGCTGATGAAGCGTCTGCAGGAGGCAGGAAACCAGCCGATCGCGCTGATCGGCGGCGGCACCACCATGATCGGCGACCCCTCCGGCCGCACGGACATGCGTAAAATGCTCACAAGAGAAGATATCGACCACAATGCCGAATGCTTCAGAAAGCAGATGGAGCGCTTCATCGACTTCGGCGAAGACAAGGCGCTGATGGTCAATAACGCTGACTGGCTCTTAAACCTGAATTACATTGATCTTCTGCGTGAAGTCGGCACACATTTTTCCGTCAACAACATGCTCCGCGCCGAATGCTACAAGCAGCGGATGGAGAAGGGCCTGTCGTTCCTGGAATTCAACTACATGATCATGCAGTCCTACGACTTCTATCATCTCTTCCAGAACTACGGCTGCAACCTGCAGTTCGGCGGCGATGATCAGTGGTCCAATATGCTCGGCGGCACGGAACTGATCCGCAGAAAGCTCGGAAAAGACGCGCATGCGATGACAATCACGCTTCTCACGGACTCTCAGGGAAAGAAGATGGGCAAGACCGCCGGAAACGCTGTCTGGCTTGACCCCAACAAGACCTCTCCCTTCGAATTCTTCCAGTACTGGCGGAATGTCGACGATGCCGACGTGATGAAATGCATCCGCATGCTGACTTTCCTCAGTCTCGACGAGATCCGCGATATGGACAGCTGGGAAGACAGCCGCATCAATGAAAAGAAGGAGATTCTGGCCTTCGAGCTCACGAAGCTCGTGCACGGCGAAGAAGAAGCGGTAAAGGCCCGCGAAGCTTCCCACGCGCTCTTTGCGGGCGGCGGTGATGATTCGACGATGCCGACCACAGAATTTGCCGCATCCGACATCCCGGAAGAAGGCATGAACATCATGGACGTCCTCGTGAAAACCGGCCTTGCAGCGAGCAAGTCCGAAGCCCGCAGACTGATCCAGCAGGGCGGCATTTCCGTAGACGGCGAGAAAGTGTCCGCGATCGACGCAGTCCTCACGAAGGCACAGTTTGAAGCCGGCGCGAAGCTGAAGAAAGGCAAAAAGGTCTTCCACAAAGTCGTACTCGGCTGATGAAGCTGAGCTGAAAACAACCGGATTAATTAACAAAAGATTTCCCGGTTTTCCGTACGAAAGCGTATCGGCAAACTGGGAAATTTTTAGTTAATGTATTATTGCACACCGCTGCATTGTACAGAACGACAGGAAGCCCACTCGCTGTTGGAACAATCCAACCAGCTTCGTTCTTTTTCATTTCTCTCCCACGTCTCTTACTGTCATGTTCTTTGAACCATCACGTCCGCACCCATCTCCTCCTGTACAAAAGAAGCGCCCCGTGCCCGAGAAGAAGCCATGCGATAAACGGCAGCGCGCAGTACCATTTCCCGGCCCCCATCGAAAGAAGCAGCTCCGCCGAGGACACAGGAATCAGCGGAGAAATGAAGACGAAGAAGCCGATCCCGAGTACCGCAAAAAGCGCCGGAAGGATCAGGACGGCGGTGACGGCAAGGTACGCCGTTCGTACATTCGGGAGAAATGACGAGAGGAAAAGGACGGCATAGGCTGTCATGAACAGCATCAGAAGCCGAAGCCCATAGAGCAGGATCAGATAGCCCCGGATCGACAGATTCAGCGGAAAGTCCGAAAAAGCTTCAAAATTCCTGATCGGCGCCTCTGCCATTTGTGCGCCGTAGCGGCTGAGATACTGCCACAGCTCCCGCATATAGACGAGCCCCCATGCAAATACCGCGAGAATCAGGGCGGTAACAATCTTCTTTGCGAGGAGTTTCTTCCTGCCGCGGTTCAGCGAGCGGAGCATCGGGACGACGCCCGACTGGCGCTCGAAGGAACTGATGCCAGCCGTCAGGAATACGACAAAAAGCATCGCAATCATGGCGTTCAGTCGCTGGCGGTTTTTCGGCGTTTCTCCGTAGTAGGCATTGAAATCCTGATCGTAGAGTATATAGGGCGCGAAGCCCTCCTTCTCTCCCTTCGCCCGAAGCTCCCCGATCCGCTGCTCCAACATATCCAGAGCAGAAAGAAGCGCATAGGAATTCCCGGACTCCGCGGCATTCTCTCTGGCCTTCAGAAGATACGCGTCGGTATTTTCGTCAATCGGCCCCTGAACATCCTGCACATACATGTAGTAGGTGCGCCGGTCTTCGGGGATCGGCGACCATACACTGTAGCTGAGCCGCAAGGAGGCGATCACCATGATCACCATGATGACAATCCCGTACTGCAGGAAAAGCACCTTCCAGGCCTCCCACATGCCGGCCGTAAAATGTCTTCTTGGTGCATCCAGCAGGGTATTCAGCTTCAGCGAGAGCTTTGACAAAATGTCCCGGTTTCCTTCCGGATAGCGCTTCGCCTGCATACGGATGCAGAGGAAGCAGAAAACCACAAGAAGCACCGGCAGCAAAAGCAGCATCATCTGCCGGTTTCCGACCGGGAAACTGAAAAGGTCAATATTCAGATAGTTGGTGTAGATAGCCGCGGTGTGCACGTAGGAGAACAGATTCAGGTACTTGAACACATTGAAAATGCTCTGTACGGGCAGGAACCTGAAAAGCGCATATTCCGCGCCCAAAATCGGCGCGAGGGCCGCGAGACTGAGCTGAGAATTGCTGACAGCGCCCATGATCAGCCATACAAAAAGCCCCAAAAAGAAGCCGGAAAGCGTCTTGATCAGCAGGTAGCGAAGAAGCCATCCGCCGACCGTCGTGCGGATCGTGCAGGTTCGGAAGCTCTGCACCGACTGGATCGCGCGGGAAAAGTCCGTATGTCCGCCGTTCAGAAGCACCGAGAGATACAGGGGGAAAGCATTCAGAAGGACGGTGCAGAGCGCGGACAGCACAAGAAGGATCCCGGCTCTGTGAACGCCGAGCGCCGCTCTGCCTTTTCGGGTCGTGCGGATCGTGCTCCAGAGCCCCTTCTTCCGCTCCTCGAGAAAGGCCATGACAAATACGATCATACACAGAAGCCCGAAATAATCTCCGAGTGTAAAGGCCAGCCATTTTTCAATACCGGTATTGTTTCCGAAGCGCACCTGAACCGCCGAAGCTTCCTCGGCGTTCTGACCCTCCGTGTCAATCCCGAGAAGCTTTCCGAACTCCTTCGCGGTCTTTTTCAGGTTCCGCATCGAGAAGCTGTTCTGCTTTCCGAAAATGCTCGTTTTGGACTGATCCTCCGCCTGCTTCTGGATCTTCTGAAGGTACGCTTCGTAGCCTTCGATATACTCCGCGTCGGCCTCCACTTCATGAAGCGCGTCAATATGCATCCACAGGGTCTCGGAGAACATCAGCTCATCGTCCACAAGGCTCAGAAGATACGGATGCTCCGCCATCCGAAGATCCGCCTCCTCCCGGGACGTGAAAACCGGGGGCAGCTCGTTGCCTTCACTGTCCCAGCGCGGATAATCGTTGATATAGTAATAATAATCCGTGAGAAGGGCTTCCTCCTCCTGCGCGAGCCGCAGGATTTCAGATGGCGTCTCATTTTTCCAGCGCTCGGTCAGTTCTCCCTTGTATCGGCCCAGCGCCAGCGCGCGCTGAAACTCGCCGGGACCGATCCGCTGCATCAGAGACCCCGCAAAAAGCGCCGCCGAAAGGACCGTGAGAAGGAAAAGGAGCCCGATTCTTCCACGGTTCAGGAATACTCTCTTCCACTCACCCATTGGTTTTCCTTCTTTCTCCGGCCTTGTGTTCCGGATAGAAATCGTCCGAAGTGTCTTCCTCCTCGGGTCTGAGGCCTTCTCTTCGTCTTTCCGAGATCGGGTGTCCTTCCTTTCCGCGCAGTCTTCTTCTGACGCCGGTATCTTCCTCCTCTTCCCTGTCCAGGTAGTAGAGGTACACGTCCTCGAGGCTCACATGCGCGGCGACAGTTCCCCAGTCCAGCGGCAGAGAATCCATGAGCCGCCGCGGCGTATCCACCTTCACGAGCTGTCCCTTTTTCATCAGCAGCACGTAGTCGGCGATCGACTCGATGTCGGAGACGATGTGCGTCGCAAGAAGCACGATCCGGTCCTTACTGAGTTCCTTGATAAAGTTCCGGATCCGGATCCTTTCCCTGGGATCCAGCCCGGCGGTCGGTTCATCCAGAAGAAGCACCTGCGGATTTCCAAGAAGCGCCTGCGCGAGAAGCAGCCGCTGTTTCATTCCGCCGGAGAAGCCGCCGGCCTTTTTGTGCCGCACGTCAGTAAGATTCGCAAGCGCCAGCACCCTTTCACACTCCTCGCGGAGCTCTCGGCCGCGAAGGCCCTTCAGCCTTCCCATATAGCTCACGAAGCTCTCGGCCGTCATCTGCTCATAGATGCCCTGCTGCTGCGGCATATAGCCGAGAACCTTCCGGAATTTGTCCCCGAGGTCCAGAATATCCGTCCGGCCGTAGAGGATCCGTCCCTCATCCCGGCGGACATTGTCGGTGATCAGATTCATCATCGTGGACTTTCCGGCGCCGTTTGCACCGAGAATTCCGTAAATCCCTTGGCGGAAGCGCATCGAGAAATCCGACAGTGCCGTCAGATCACCGTATCTTTTCGTTACATGAAGAAGTGTCAGAGAACGCATGGTCCGATCTCCTTTCATTTTTCCTGGCGCATTTTCCTTCGCCGCTGATTAATATAGCGCTCAAGATGCCCTTCCCGGATAAATTCCTCCAGCACATACTGCTCAAATACCGGCACCGTGCAGGCATAGAAGCCGAGCTTCTCATGAAAAAGCGGCACCAGCTTCTCGGGAAGCAGCATATAGCCCATACGCATCGAGGGCGCCATGGTTTTGGTAAAGGTGTTAATGTAAATCACCCGGTCCGGCGCAAGAGAAAACAGGGTCTCGATCTGCCGTGTCGGGGAAGCGAATTCCGAGCCGTAATCGTCTTCAACGATCAGGCGGTCCGAAAGATTCGCCCACTGAATATAAGCATGCCTTTTCGAGGCGCTCGCGCTCACGCCCGAAGGGTAGCTGTCCCAGGGCGTCACATGCAGCACATCGGCGCTGCAGTTCTGAAGCGCAAGGCTGTGAATGCCGTGCTTTCCCATCGGAAGCCCGGAAGGCTCCACACCGTTTCTCCGGTACACTTCCCGGATCTTCTCATAACACGGATCCTCCGTCGCATAGGCCCTGTCCCGCCCGAGAAGCTGCACCACAAGTCCGTAGAGATACTCTGCGCCCGAACCGATCACAATCTGCAGCGGAGAAACCCGGATGCCGCGCGTCCTTAGAAGGTATCCGGCAATCGTCTCCCGAAGCTCCGAAACGCCGCTGTTCGGGGACTTCTGCAGGATTTCCCTGCCGCGGTCCGAAAGAACATTTCGCATGACCCTTGAAAGCACGGTAAAGGGAAAATCCTCCGGCGCTTCCGTGATCGGTTCCGGCGGATCCGGAAGCTCTGGAAGCATACTCTCCGCGCTGCCGCCCCCATTCTCCGCATAATCCTTTCCTTCCGCATCAAAGCTCACATAAAAGCCGCTCCTCGGAAGCGCCTCGATATAGCCCTCATCCGCAAGAAGCGCATAGCTGTGCTCCACCGTAATCACGCTGATGCCCAGCTCCTCCGCCATCAGGCGCTTCGAGGGAAGCTTTGTCCCTTCCGGCAGAAGCCCTGCCACGATATCATTTTTTATCTGATGATACAGCTGGAGATACGCGCTTTCCCCCGCTTTTTTATCAATGCTCACCCGCATAGTAAACGCTCCGTCCGCGCCGATCCGCACGCTTTTTTCTGCTGAAGCCATTCATGATAAACAAGACGGACAACAATATTGTCCGTCTTGATTATAAGCTTTTCGCAACAGAAAGGCAAGGGCGAATGTTCCGCACAGCTTCCCCCTGCGTTCAGCCAGACTTCACTGCCCGTCCATTTCCGTCAGCCATTTTTCCTGCCAGATCGTCTTTTGATCCGAGCCGTCGTACGGAATCGCCAGGATTTCTGTTTCCAGATCGCTTCCCCATTCAAAGCGCATATAAATATTTTCCTCATCCGCGCCAGAAGAATACAGCATGGGGATCGTCCCTTCATGCGCATAGGGATAGGTCCGGTCGCTCAGCGTATTCCCTGAAAGATCCGTCAGAACCAGCCGGAAATGTCCTTCCTCCGAAGGCTCATATCCTGCATAGACCGTTCTTGCCAGAATCCCGCTCGTCGTGGAAAGCGTAAAACATTCCTTCAGCTCACCGCTGTCAATCTGAAGCTCATACAGATGGGTCCCTGTTTCAGGATTCGGGCTGCAGAAATACAGTCTGTTATCGAAAACCGATATCTGGGAAGGGTTCAATTCTATGTCCCAGGCTGAGGTATATAAGCGCTTTTCATGGCCGCCGGCAATGTCATTTTCCATAAATTCAATTTTCCCCCGGTCCTCATCTTTGGCATATTCCGTCAGGCAATAATACACCTTTCCCTGATAACACTGCATGATAAGATCCCTGGGTTTATTCGTCTGTCCGCTGTCATAAACCGCCGTACAGTCTCCGCTTTCAAGATCATAGCTGTCAATATGGTAACGATACGCTTCCTCAGCATCCTTCACTATGTAATTGAAGCCGCCGACGATCAGACGCCCCTCCCGGATCTGCGCATAGGTTTTCCCTCTCGGAAACGAATCGCTTTCCGCGTATTCTGCCAGCTTCAGAACCTTCAGCCGATTCTTTCCGTCCGCATCCGACCGCCAGAGATACAGCGGGGCACCAAACTTCTCATAGCAGATCCACCAGATATATTCATCATCCGAATCAACCAGAATCGTATATTCCGGAGCCCCGGTAAAAGCATTGCACGAAGCCTCCTGATGTGTACATTCCGGCTTTCCGCAAAGCGGCGAGGAAGTCCCGGTGGCAGGATCATAATAACAAATTCTCTGGGAAACACAGCTGCTGTCCAGAAAATATATGATCGACTGTTTTCTGGTCATCGACGGTGAGAAATAGGAGAACATGGAAAGCTCCTGCTCCGGCTCCTGCTCCTCTTCAGAAGCCGTCTCACTGATCTGTTCGGCATCAGCCCCTTCGGTTTTTACAGTTTCAGCTTTCCGGCAGGCCGTCATCAGCAGCGCCCCCATAAGCATCAGCGCGAGAAGCATTTGAGAGAAATGTTTTTTCATACCCCCGGCACTTCCTCCTTCCACAGGGTTTTCACCTCTCCGGTTTCAACAGAGATCGCGCGAAGCGCCGCCGGAACGCTCTCGACCACGCCTGCATGGACATGCGGACATTTGCTTGCTGCGATGTGAATACCCATGCCGGTTCCGCAGAAGATCAGCGCGCGCTCGAATTCGCCTTCCGAGATCAGGGATCCGACCCGGAGGCCGACCCGGTGGAACATCAGGTCGCTGTCACTGAGATCGGAATCCTTCTGTACGCCGACGTCGGTAATAGTCCAGCCGTACTGTCTTAAATGCTCACAGACCGCTTCCTTTAAGGGGAAGCCCGCAAAATCCGCGCCGACTAAAAATTGTTTGTCTTTGATGGTTTTCATGGTTTTCTCCTATTCACCTCATCCGTCACGCTTCGCGTGACACCTTCCCCTCAAGGGGAAGGCTTATTACACTCTCAAGGGGGAGGCTTGTTGCGGCCTCAAAGGGAAGGCTTTAGGTCAGTGGGCGCCTTCCTGTACTTTTTTCTCCTGTTCCTTCTGAATCTCCGCGTCATAGGAAAGGATCGCGCTGATATTTTTCCCGTGCATCCGGCGGTCCTTGTAGTTCTGGGTAATCTTTCTCACGAGCGGCATCAGGGCAACGACGCCGATCAGGTTCGGAATCATCATCAGGCCGTTGAAGGTGTCGGAAATGTCCCAGGCAAGAGAACTGGTCATCATGCCGCCGGCAACGATCATCAGAACGAAGATCACGCGGTAAACCGTCACGCCCTTGCTGCCGAAAAGGTATTCGACCGCCTTGGAGCCGTAATGCGACCAGCCGAGGATCGTTGTGAAGGCAAAAAGGAACATTGCGACAGCCACAAAGCGCTGTCCGATATTGAACCAGGGGAAGACGCTGTTGAATGCGGAAGCGACCAGCGTCGCGTCGGTCATGCCCTCCGCAAGAAGGCCCGTCTCAAGGTCGAATACGCCCGAGGTGAGGATCACGAGCGCGGTCATTGTGCAGACCACGATCGTATCGGCAAAGACCTCGAAGATGCCCCAGATGCCCTGGGTAACCGGTTCCGCGACATTGGAATTGCTGTGGACCATGACGGAGGAACCGAGGCCGGCCTCGTTACTGAAAACGCCGCGCTTGAAGCCCTGCGTGATCACGACGGAGATCAGGTAGCCGATCGTTCCGCCGGCCACCGCGACCGGCTTGAAGGCCGTGCGGAAGATGGAA
>CAMOZF010000035.1 GCA_946630765.1 uncultured Lachnospiraceae bacterium
ATATCGAGGGCGGCGGATCCATTGAAGAGGTCTGGGAGATGGCGAAGTATGTGGTCGCCTTTGAGCAGTGGGTCAAGGACGAGAAGATCGGCATGATTGCTTCCCATTATGACGGCTTCGCCCAGGGCAAGGCCGGCGTGCTGGACAGCATGCTGATCCCCGCCTTCTCGATGCTGATCAAGCAGGGCACAGCCTGCGCGGTCGAGGGCGATATCAAGGTCGCGATGGCAATGTCCATCATGAAGACCATCTCCGGCACCGGCCAGCTCTCTGAAATGTACTCGATCGATTTCAATGACGATATCGCGATCATCGGACACTCGGGCTCCGGCGACGCGGATATTTCCGACAAAAAGCCCACGATGAAGATCGTGAAGGTTTTCCACGGTAAGGTCGGCGGCGGATATCTGACCCAGTTCTATCCCTACCTCGGACCGGTCACCTATCTTGCAATCACGCAGGATGGTGACGGACATTTCAAGTTCGTTGTGGCGGAAGGCGTCAATGAGGACGGCCCGATCCTTTCGATCGGCGACACCAACATGCGCACCCGCTTCACCTGCGGCGCCGCAAGATTTGTGGATCTGTGGTCGGAAGCCGGCCCCACGCATCATTTCGCCGCCGGCGTCGGCCGTCATATCGACGAGATCGTGAAGGTCGCGAAGATCCTGAACGTGCCGGTGGAAATTATTACCCGGTAAGGAAACCCTGATCACGGAGAGACTTCGGTTTCCCTGATGACGACAGGCTCATTAACTGTGGTGTATATGATCAAGGCCCCGCTGCTCCTGTTTTGGGAACAGCGGGGCCTTTTCGTTTTCTCTGGGGGGGCAGAGTCTAACTTCCGCCCTGAGCGGCGAAACACCACCAAAGGGGAGAAAATTCCATGATTTGGTGGCAGGATCAAGTCAGTCAGCCGGAAGAAAAGCCACCGGAAGCCAAAACTAAGTAAAAATGGTGGTACCCCGCAGCCGCAGATACCAGCTTGCGGTTTTTGCCGCGCTATGCTACAATGATTCACAAAAGCAGAGGTGATTGACGGTTGCTTTTTACGGCGGCTCAGGATCCACTTGCCGCCGGGGAGGTGAATTTACGGCAAAGCTTTATTTCAAATTCGGCGCGATGGGTTCCTCTAAAACGGCCCAGGCGCTGATGACCAAATTCAATTATGAGGAGAAGGGCAAGCGGGTGCTTCTTGTGAAGCCCGCGACGGACAACCGGGATGATACGATCGACGCGGAGGGACGCGTGCACACGATCGTCCGCTCGAGGATCGGACTGAAGCAGGAAGCGGTCGCGCTGGCACCAGGGGACAGTATCGGGGCGCTTTACCGGAGCATGAACGCGAAGGAGCCGGTCGACGTCATTATCTGCGATGAATGCCAGTTTCTGACCGCCGAACAGGTGAATGAAATGAAGGATCTCGCGGATGAATCGGATGTGCCGGTGCTGTGCTTCGGGCTCCGTGCCGATTTCATGACGCAGCTGTTTCCGGGCTCCAAGCGGCTCTTCGAAATCGCGGACAGTATTACGGAAATCAAATCCGTCTGCCGATGCGGGCGGAAGGCCACAGTCAACGCCCGTTTCGACGAAAACGGGGAAATCATTACAGAAGGGGACCAGGTGCTGATCGGGGGCAACGACCGCTACGAAGGCATGTGCTACAGGTGCTACCGGAACCTGATCCGAAGGAGGGACAATGGACGTTAAGGAAATTCTCGGGAAGGTGGATCATACGCTTTTATCCGTGACGGCAACCTGGGAGGAGATCAAGGGAATCGTGGACGACGGCATCCGCTATCAGACGGCGTCGGTCTGCATTCCGGCTTCCTATGTGAAAGAGGCGAAGGAATACGCCAAAGGCGGCGTGAAGATCTGCACGGTCATCGGCTTCCCGAACGGTTATGACACCACGGCAGCGAAGGCTTTTGAAACCGAAGACGCGGTGAAAAACGGCGCCGATGAGATCGATATGGTGATCAATATCGGCTGGCTGAAGGACGGGAAGGACGAGGAGGTGCTTTCCGAGATCCGGCAGGTCCGCGCGGCCTGTGAAGGAAAGATCCTGAAGGTCATCATCGAGACCTGCCTTCTCACGGAAGAGGAGAAGATCCGCATGTGCCGCATCGTGTCGGCGTCCGGCGCGGACTTCATCAAGACCTCGACCGGATTCTCGACGGGCGGCGCGACGAGAGAGGATGTGGCGCTCTTTAAGAAGTATGTGGATCCGTCCGTGAAGGTCAAGGCGGCCGGCGGCATCGCGTCGCTTCAGGACGCGGAGGACTTCATCGCGCTCGGCGCCGAACGCCTCGGCACGAGCAGAATCGTAAAGATCGTCAAGGCGCAGGAAAACTGAGGAAATACCGGAAAAATCCGTGTTTCCCTGAATCGTAAGGAGGAGCTTATGTCAGAAAAGAAACCGTACCCGACCCCGCATATCAACGCGGCGCCGGAGGACTTTGCACGCACCGTGCTGATGCCGGGCGATCCCTTAAGGTCGAAATTCATCGCGGAGAATTTCCTGGAAAACGCGAAGCTTGTCAATAATGTGCGCGGCGTCCAGGGCTATACCGGCACCTTTGAAGGCACCCGCGTTTCCGTGATGGCGAGCGGCATGGGAATTCCGTCGATCGGCATCTATTCCTATGAACTGTTCAATTTCTTCGGCGTGGAGAATATCATGCGGATCGGCTCGGCGGGCGCAATCAACCCCGATATCCACGTCCGGGATATCGTGTTCGGCATGGGCGCCTGCACGAACTCGCGCTTCGCGCACCAGTTCCATCTGCCGGGCGATTTTGCGCCGATCGCAAGCTACAAAATGCTGAAGACGGCGGTGGACATTGCGGATGAAATGAAGCTGCGCTACCACGTCGGAAACCTGCTCTCGGAGGATACCTTCTACGGCGACGAAGCCGGCGTACCGGAGGCGCTTGAAGCCAACAAGTGCTGGGCGAAGATGGGCGTCATGGCGCTCGAGATGGAGGCGGCCGGCCTCTATATGAACGCGGCCCGGGCCGGGAAGAACGCGCTCGCGCTCTGCACGATTTCCGACCATCTCTTAACCGGCGAGGTCACGACGGCCGAGGAGCGGCAGAATACCTTCACCGACATGATGGAGCTGGCGCTTCGGACGGCCAAGGCACTGGACGCCTGATGAGGGAAGAAGATGAGTAAAAGAGTCTTTTTAATTGTGCTGGATTCCTGCGGTATCGGCGAGGAGCCGGACGCGCATGAATTCGGCGATCACGACTGCAATACGATGAAGCGGATCTCGGAGCATCCGGCGTACCGCAATGATACGACCAAGAAGCTCGGTCTCGCGAACATCGACGGCCTTGAATTCCTCGGGCCGGTAGAGGAGCCGCTCGCTTCCGTCGCGCGGCTGCAGGAAGCTTCAAGAGGCAAGGACACGACGATCGGCCACTGGGAAATCGCGGGCGTCCGCTCGGATGCGCCGCTTCCGACCTTCCCGGACGGATTCCCGGAGGAAGTGCTGGAGCCGTTCCGGAAGGCAACGGGGCGCGGCGTGCTCTGCAACAAACCGTACTCCGGGACGGATGTCATCCGCGACTACGGCGAGGAGCACATGAAAACGGGCGACCTCATCGTATATACCTCCGCGGATTCGGTCTTCCAGATCGCGGCAAACGAAGCGCTCGTTCCGCCGGAACAGCTCTATGAATACTGCCGGATGGCGCGCGAAATCCTGACGGGGCCGTACGCGGTCGGCCGGGTGATTGCGCGGCCTTTCGTCGGCAGTACGAAGGAGGATTTCAAGCGGACCGCGAACCGTCACGATTTCTCGCTGACGCCGCCGAAGGATACGATTCTCGACGCACTGAAGAAGGCCGGGAAAACGGTTTACGCGATCGGCAAGATCTATGATATTTTCGCGGGGCAGGGCATGACGGAACATGTCTTCACGCACGGAAATACCGAGGGCATGGAGCGGACGCTTGAGGCGCTTGACAAGGACTTCGAGGGCCTGTGCTTCACGAATCTCGTGGACTTCGACATGCTCTACGGACACCGGCAGGATATCGAGGGCTACGCGAAGGCCTTCGCCGAATTCGACGGCTGGCTTCCGAAGTTCCTGGAAGGCATGAAGGAGGAAGACCTTCTCATGATTACGGCCGATCACGGCTGCGATCCGGGCGACGATCACACTGATCACACGCGCGAATATGTGCCGCTGATCCTGTACGGAAAGAAGCTCGAACCGAAGAATTACGGCACGGTCTACGGCTTCGCCGCGATCGCGAATCTGATCGCGGATTACCTCGGCGTCCCGTACGAGGGCGACGGCGTGAGACTTCCTCTTTAAGTTTTTTCCGAAGCTTGAAAGAAGCAATTGATTTTCAGCAAAAAAGGCCTTATAATAAGACCTGTTTCAGGGGAAAAGAATCCTTGAAAACTATATTTATGGGGGAAAATAAAATGAAGAAAGTACTTTCTCTTGTCCTCGCGCTCTGCATGACCGCGGCACTTCTTGCCGGCTGCCAGGGCGGCGGAAACTCCGCAGAGGGCGGAAGTATGAAGGTGGCGATGATCACCGACTACGGTGATATCACCGACCAGTCCTTCAACCAGTCCACTTATGAGGCCTGTAAGGAATACACTGGCTCGAAGAACCTGAAATTCCAGTATTACAAGCCCACCGGAAACTCGACCGAAGCTCGTGTCGCTTCCTTCAACCTGGCGGTTGCGGACGGCTATGACACAATCGTCGTTCCGGGCTATGCCTTTGGTGAAATGATCGTTGAAGTCGCGGAAAAGAACCCGAACGTCAAGATTATCGCGCTCGACGTTTCTTCCGGCGATTTCCCGGAAGGCTACACGGTTCCGGCTAACGTTTGTACTTTCACCTACCAGGAAGAGATCGCGGGCTACATGGCCGGCTATGCCGCAGTCATGGAAGGCTACACGAAGCTCGGCTTCCTTGGCGGTATCGCAGTTCCGGCCGTTATCCGTTACGGCTACGGCTTCGTGCAGGGCGCGAATGACGCTGCTGCTGCGAAGGGCAATGCGGATGCGGTTGAAATCAACTATGTTTACGGCGGCGCATTCGCCGGCGATCCGGCCATTACGGCTGTGATGGATACCTGGTATTCGGGCGGCACCGAGGTCGTCTTTGCCTGCGGCGGCGGTATCTTCACTTCTGCCTGCGAAGCGGCTGTGAAGGTTGACGGCAAGGTAATCGGCGTCGACGTGGACCAGAAGGCCACGATTGAAGGCATGTACAGCAAGGAAGGTCTCTGCGTGACTTCTGCCATGAAGGGCCTTGCTGCTACGGTTAAGGCAGTTCTTGCGGATGTGGAAGCCGGCAAGTGGAGCGACTACTCGGGCAAGGTTTCGAACCTCGGCCTCGTCTCCGGCGATGATCCGGAACTGAACTATGTACAGCTTCCGACAGCCACCTGGACGATGAAGAATTTCACCGTTGACAACTACAAGGCACTTGTGAAGGATATCTTCGACGGCAAGATCAAGGTCAGCGCTGATACCGCTGCCATGCCTTCCGTCTCGATCAAAGTGACCACTTTCGACAACATCAAATAAGTGGCCCGTCTGTGCTTAAGGAAAAGGGAGGATGCAACAGTCCTCCCTTCTTTCTTAGAAAAGTAGGAATGAGGAGCGCCTATGGAAGATTATGTTATTGAAATGCTGCATATCACAAAGGAGTTTCCGGGTATCATTGCCAACGATGATATCACCCTGCAGCTGAAACGCGGGGAAATCCACGCGCTTCTGGGTGAGAACGGCGCGGGAAAATCCACCCTGATGAGCGTCCTTTTCGGACTGTACCAGCCGGAGAAGGGCATTATTAAGAAGGACGGCAAGGAAGTCAAAATCACCGACCCGAACGACGCGACGGCGCTCGGGATCGGCATGGTCCACCAGCACTTCATGCTGGTCGACGTTTTCTCGGTGCTCGACAATATCATCCTCGGCGCCGAGCCGAACAAATTCGGCTTTCTGACGAAGGCGGAGGCCCGCAAGAAGGTCCTCGCGCTTTCGGAAAAATACAATCTGAAAATTGACCCGGACGCCCTGATCGAGGATATTACCGTCGGCATGCAGCAGCGTGTCGAGATCCTGAAGATGCTGTACCGGGATAATGAGATCCTGATTTTCGACGAACCGACGGCGGTTCTGACGCCGCAGGAAATCGACGAGCTGATGAAGATCATGAAGGAGCTTGCGGCGGAAGGAAAATCCATCCTGTTCATTACGCACAAGCTGAATGAGATCATGGCGGTGGCGGACCGCTGCTCGATCCTCAGGAAGGGCAAATACATCGGAACGGTGGAGATCAAAAACACCACCAAGGAAGAGCTTTCCTCGATGATGGTCGGCCGTGACGTCAAGTTCGTGGCGGACAAGGCGCCGGCAAAGCCGAAGGAGGAAGTCCTCCGCGTGGAGAATGTCTCGGTGAAGAGCAAGATCCACAAGAACGACTCCGTCCATGATGTTTCCTTCAACGTCCGGGCAGGCGAGATTGTCTGTATCGCCGGAATCGACGGCAACGGCCAGACGGAATTCATTTCCGCGCTGACGGGCCTCGACGAGATTTCCTCCGGCAAGGTGACGCTTCTCGGCGAAGACATCACCCATAAGCCGATCCGCTACAAGAACACCCACGGCCTCAGCCATATCCCGGAGGACCGCCACAAGCACGGCCTCGTGCTGGATTACATGCTCGACGAGAACATGGTCCTGCAGCGCTATTTCGAGCCGGCCTTCCAGTCCGGCGGCTTTCTGAAGAAAAAGAAGGTCCGGGAGTATTCCGATAAGCTGACCGAGGAATTCGACGTGCGTTCCGGACAGGGCTCCGAGACGATCGTTCGCTCGATGTCCGGCGGCAACCAGCAGAAGGCCATCATCGCGCGGGAACTCGACCGTGCGCACCGGCTTCTGATCGCGGTGCAGCCGACGAGAGGACTTGACGTCGGCGCGATCGAGAATATCCACGAGCAGATCATCAAGGACCGCGACAACGGGGCGGCGGTGCTGCTCGTATCGCTCGAGCTCGACGAGGTGATGAACCTGTCCGACCGGATTCTCGTCATGTACGAGGGCGAGATTGTCGGCGAACTCGATCCGAAGGAGACGACGCTTCAGGAGCTCGGACTGTACATGTCCGGTGCGAAGCGCGATAAGGTCCAGGCGATCAAGGAGGTGAAGAAATGAAAGAGAAAACCAGCTTCCTGAAAAAACCGGGCGTCCAGACCCTGCTCGCCTCCGTGCTCTGTGCGGTTCTGGGCATCGTGATCGGTTTTATCATTCTGCTCTTTATCAACCCGGCGCACGCCTTTGACGCGATCATTGCGATTCTGAAGAATTTCTTCCGCTTCTCGAACAGTCCGCAGCTGATGATGTACTATTTCGGCTCGACGGTGGTCAAGGCGGTGCCTCTGATCCTCTGCGCGCTCGCCATCCTCTTTGCCTATAAGGCCGGCCTCTTCAATATCGGTGCGGCCGGACAGTATACCGTCGGTTTCTGCGCGGCGCTGTTCTGTGCGCTCGCCTTAAAGCTTCCGTGGTATCTGTGCACGTTCGCGGCGGTTGTCGTCGGCGCGTTCTGGGGCGCGATTGCAGGCGCCTTCAAGGCATTCTTCAATGTCAACGAGGTCATCGCCGGCATCATGGTCAACTGGATCGGCCTGTATCTGACGAATATCATCCTGTCGGATTCGAGGGTCATGAACCCGAGCCTTTCCGAGACCTACGGGCTGGAATCCACGGCGCCGCAGGCGCTTCTGCCGAACCTCGGCATGGACAAGGTCTTTGCCGACAACAAATACGCCACGATCGCGATCCCGGTGACGATTCTCATCGCCGTAGCGATCTGGATCATCCTGAACAAGACGACTTTCGGTTATGAACTGAAGGCCACCGGCCACAACAAGGAAGCCGCGAAATACGCGGGCATGAACGCGAAGAAGAACATCATTCTGACGATGACGATCTCCGGCGGTCTGGCGGGCCTCGCGGCAGCCTTCTACTATCTGACCGGCATCGAGAACTACACGCTGGCGTCCTCCGTACCGGGCATGGGCTTCTCCGGAATCGCGGTTGCCTTCCTCGGCGGCCTGCATCCCTTAGGCGCTCTTGCGGCAGGCTTCTTTGTCGAACATGTCACGCTCGGCGGCCAGTACGTCGATACCACTTACTACAACCCGCAGGTGGCGGATCTCATGATCGCCGTGATTATCTACCTGTGCGGCTTCGTGCTCTTCTTCAAGTCGATCATGAACCGCCGGAAGAAAACGGCCGCTCCGGTCAGCGGGGAGGAAATGAAGAAAGCGGCGGACAGCGCCGAAAAAGTGTCGGAAAATAAGGGAAAGGAGGATGAGAAATAATGGGACTCTTACTTCAATACACCTTAATTTTCGCAGCGGTTCTGATTCTTGTGGCGCTCGGCGGCATGTTCTCGGAGCGTTCCGGCGTCATTAACCTCGGACTCGAGGGCATCATGGTCTTCGGCGCGATGGCCGGCGCGATGGTGATGGTGCTGGCTCCGGCCAATATGCCGAAATTCGCGCTGATCGTGCTCGTTCTGGTCGCTTCGGCGCTCGCCGGCATGCTGTCATCGCTCCTCATCGCCGTTGCCTGCATCAACTTCAAGGCGGACCAGACCCTGGTCGGTACGGCCGTCAACATGCTCGCGACCGCGGCGGCGACCGTTATCATCAAGGCCTTCAATACCGCGCGTTCCGGCGGAAACGATTTCTCCGCGAAGCTGGACTATGTGGCGGGTCACAATGCCTTCCGGATCGGCAATTCCGAGTACACCTGGTTCATTCCGATCGCGGCGGTGCTGCTTGTCATTGCGATTGTGGTCTTCTACAAGACCAAGTTCGCGCTCCGGCTGCGTTCCTGCGGCGAGCATCCGCAGGCCTCGGCGAGCGTGGGTATCAATGTTTACAAGATGCGCTACGCGGGCGTCCTGATTTCGGGCTTCCTCGGGGGCTTAGGCGGCATCATCTACATCGCTGCCGCGAACTCCACCTGGCACTTCGACGCGGGTGTCGCAGGCGCCGGATTCCTTGCCCTTGCAGTTATGATCTTCGGTCAGTGGAAGCCGGAACGGATCGCCTGGTCGGCCTTCCTCTTCGCGCTTTTCCGCGCCTTGTCGAATGTCTACGGCGGCATCAATTTCCTGGCGCTTCTGCCGATTCCGGGCACGGTTTACAATATGCTTCCGTATATTGTATCGCTCGTGGTTCTTGCCTTTACTTCAAGAAAGTCGCGGGCACCGAAGGCGGAAGGAATTCCATACGATCCGGGTACCAGATAAGGCACTTTCTAAGAACAGCGCAGATCCTACAGACGGATCAGCAGACGGACGGACAGAAAAGTCGATTTTCTGTCCGTCTTTTTCTTTACGGAAAACGTCTTTTCTGTTACAATGAAGCCAGCATCAATCCATACCTGGATCGACTTTCCGGCGAAAGCCGGGGAAGACTCATAAGAAAGGAACTGAAAGCAGATATGAAAATGACACTTTACACCACGACCGGCGCGGCGCTTGAAAAGACCTGCACCGGAATCCAGATGACCGATGAAGGCGCGGAGCCGCGCGCGCTTGAGAACCAGGTGGTCAATCTTTACCCGGATTTCAGCTACCAGACGATCCGGGGCTTCGGCGGCGCGATGACGGAGGCTGCGGCCTATGCGCTGTCGAAGCTGAGTCCCGAGAAGCAGCAGGAAGCGATCCGGGCCTATTTCGGACCGGAGGGAAACGGCTACAGCGTGATCCGCACCTCGCTTGACAGCTGCGATTTCTCCTGCGATATGTATCAGGCGGTTTCGGACGTGAATGCCGATCCGGAGTTCAAGAGCTTCTCGATCGACCGCGACCGGAAGTATATCATTCCCGCGATCAAGGCGGCCGAAGAAGCAGCGGGCTGCCCGATCTCCGTTCTCCTTTCTCCCTGGTCGCCGCCCGCGGAGTGGAAGACCGAATCTGAGATGATTCAGGGCTTCCGGAACATGGAGGACGTGAAAAAGGTTCTCGCGACGGAGCAGCAGGACGCGGATCTTTCCGCGGAGCACCCGATCATGCGCGCGATCATAGAGACGGTGAAGAACGCGCCGACGGACGGCTCCGGCACCCGGAAGTGCGGCGGCCACCTGAAGCCGGAATACTACGGCCCCTGGGCGCGCTACATGGCAATGTACGTGAAGGCTTATCTGGAGGAAGGCATCCCGGTGAAGTTCCTGACCGTACAGAACGAGGCGCAGGCCGCGACGCCCTGGGATTCCTGCCAGTGGACGCCGGAGGAGGAGCACATTTTCCTGCGGGACTATCTGTACCCGGCGATGGAGAAGGAGGGCCTCATCGGAAGGGTCGGGCTCTACTTCTGGGATCACAATAAGGAAAATCTTGTGAACCGCACGAAGGTCATGATGGACGAGAAGACGGCGGAAATGGTGGAGGGCGCGGCTTTCCACTGGTATTCGGGCGATCACTTCGAAGCAGTTTCCCTGATTCACGAGCGCTTCCCGAAGCTGCAGCTCATGCTGACGGAGTGCTGCTGTGAGTTCGTGAATGACCCGGAGAAGGAGCTGGAGCACGGACAGCGCTACGCGCATGATATCATGGGCAATCTGAATGCCGGCATGGACACCTGGTTTGACTGGAATCTGTATCTGGACGAGCACGGCGGTCCGAACCATGTATCGAATTTCTGCTCGGCGCCGATCATGCTGGACGGCGAAGGCGGCTTCGTGAAGAAGGCTTCCTACGACTATATCGGCCATTTCTCAAGGCATATC
>CAMOZF010000036.1 GCA_946630765.1 uncultured Lachnospiraceae bacterium
GCCATGAATCATCCGTATGAAGAACAGATCACCGTCCATGTCCGGCCGGACCGGGAAGAACTGATCCGAAGCTGCTACGAAAGTCTGGGTTACCGCACCGAAACCGTCACCCGGCAGGCGCACGGCGATACCGAATTTCTCTTCCGTCTGGAGACGCCGACGCCCGTCGATTCGGCCCTTCCGGAAGATCTCGGGCGCCTTCTTTCGGAACTCGATGACATCGACCGGACGGTCGACCGGTATTTTCTGAAGCGGGACGTCCTGGTCGGCATGGCCGGGGCAACCTCGATCGGCGCGTCCTTCGTCATGCTGCACTACGATCAGCAGGTTCTGTTCGCCATCTTCCTCGCGCTCGGCATCTTCGGCTGCACGATTCCGCTGTATTTAAGGCCCTACTTCACCAGAAAGGGCATGGAAAAATACGGACGCCGGGAGCCGGAAATCCTTGCAGAGATCGAGACGCTCCTCCAGAAAGACGGAGGTGAAGACTGATGAAAAAAGGACTTCTTTCCGCCAGAATCTTCGACAGCCGCGTGCCGGAGGAGAAAATCACCATCCGCGAGAAGGTCCTCGGTTTCTTCATGGGCCCGATCGCCGTCATGGTGATGAATTCGATCCTTTCGAATTACCTCAACGTCTACTACACCGACGTCCTGAAAATCAGCGCGATCTGGGGCGGTCTCTTTATCTCGCTCTTCCCGATCGTCGCAAAGGTTCTCGACATGCTGACCTTCATTCTCATGGGCGTGATCGTCGACCGGACGCATTCCCGACAGGGAAAAGCACGGCCCTGGATTCTCTTCGCCGCCCCGCTGATGTTCGTCTGCATGATCCTGCTTTTCGTCGTCCCGAAGGGCAATGACAACCTGACGGCGATCTGGATCTTCGCAAGCTACACGATCTTCTACGCAGTCGCCTACACCATGTATTCGACCGCCCACACCCTGATGGTGCCGCTTGCAACGAAAGACCCGGCCGAGCGCCGCAAGCTCTCGACCGTCGCGAATACCCCCGGCATGGCCGCCGGCTCCTTCGTCGCGATCCTCTTCCCGACGGTCATCGTTCCCTTCCTCGGCGTCGTGGAATCCCGCTGGATCAAGGCTGCGATCATCATCGCCGTATTCGCCTTCCCGATGATGCTGCTCGAGTTTTTCTTCACGAGGGATCGCGTGACGCCATGTTCCGGGGCCGAAGGCGCCGAAATCAAGGACGCCGCGAAGGAAAAGCTCAGTCTCGGCCATCAGCTCCGCTGCTGCATGAAAAGCCGCGCCTGGGTCATCCTCATGATCTACCTCATCGTGATCAATCTCGTGAATTCGCTTTTCGGCACCGCGACCTTCTACTACTGCAACTGGGTGCTCGGCTCCTATAACGACGGCCATACGCAGGCGCTTTTCTACGCGCTCGGGCAGGCGCCGCTCGGGATCGGCGTCATTCTCTGCAACCCGATCGTCAAGAAGCTCGGCAAACGAAACGCGCTGCTTCTGGGCATGATCATTGCGACCGCCGGCGTCCTTCTGTGCCTCCTGAATCCGCAGAGCCTTCCGCTGGTTCTCACGGGCCAGGTGATCCGCACGATCGGCCTGATTCCGTCCACCTACATGGTCTCCGGCCTCCTCGGCGACGCACTTGACGATGTGGAACGCGTGAGCGGCGAACGCTGCGACGGCTTCAGCTCCTCGGTCTTCAACTGCATCATCACGATCTCCGGCGGTATCGCCCTCTGCGCCTTCAATTTCGGCATCTCGCACCTCGGCTATCAGGCGCCGACCGAGAACCTGATCCCGGTACAGCCGCAGGCCATCCGGAGCTTCCTGATCTTCTGCGTCATCGGCTTCCAGCTGATTGCCTATCCCTTGATCGGCGTGCTGACCCGCTTTTTCCCGAAGGAAAAATAATGCTAAAAAAAAATCCGGGAACCGCATCTTCTGCGATTCCCGGATTCGTTATGCTCAGAAAGACATCTGTCAGTGCTTCCTGATAAAATCCATTACGAGCGCCTTCACCTCATCCTGATACAGCAGAACGTCGCCGTGGTTTGCGCCCTCGATGATATAGAAGTCCACAGAAACACCGCAGGCTGTCAGCTTCTCATAGAGCGCTTCACTCTGCGCGATCGGCACCGTGTCATCCGCCGAGCCGTGCAGGATCAGGAAAGGACAGGTGTCCTTTGTCACATAATTCACGGCGCTTGCCTTCTCAGCGGCCGTCTTCGGATCGTTCCCGAGAAAAGCCGTGAACTGCCAGTTCGGAACAGCTTCGGTATTATTGCTTTTTGCCGCCCGAAGCGAAAGGTCCGCAAGTCCGTAGATGTCAATCGCCGCCGTGACACTGCTTGAATAATCGAGCCATTCGCCCTGATCGAATTCTTCACAGCCGGAGGTCACGCCCGCAAGTGTCGAGAGCGTTCCGCCGGCGGATTCGCCCATCGTGAAAATCCGCGCGGGATCGATGCAGAAATCCGCCGCATGCGCCCGAAGATAGCGGATCGCGGACTTGATGTCGACAAGCCCCGCCGGGAAGGATTCCTTGTCGGAGGTCCGGTAATCGACAAGCGCCACGGTCACGCCGCGCTCCGCGTAGTACATCATTTCCGGCGCCCAGATATCCTTCCGCTCCGTAATGAACGCGCCGCCGCAGATCCACACGAGGCAGGGCTGCAGCGCGTGATCCGCGCGGTTTTTCGGGCAGATCACATCAAGCTTCATATCCTGCCAGGTGCAGTTATACCAGTCGCCGACGCGGCTGTAGGTGATATTTTCCGCAAGGATCAGGACCTCGCGTGTCTGCGCAATCTGTATGGTCTTTTTCATCGCATGCTCCTTTTATCTGTCATCCCGAGCAAGGGCGTGGCCCGAGTCGAGGGATCCCATCAGCTTGTCGCTGGTTGATGGGATGTCCCCACCCGCTCCGCTCGACATGACACATTTTTCAGTTATTTCACTCAATTCCCCGAAGCAGCTGATCGAACTGCGCGAGCATCTCGTCGCTGATCGCGCCCGGCAAATGCCCCGCGAGCTGGCGGATCGACGCCTGGCGGTACTGCGGCGGAACATCCGTGAACTGCGGCGCCGCCTGCTTCATGGCCGATACGACATTCGGATTTGCGAGAAGCTCCACAATCGGCGTATCGCAGCTGTAGATCTTACGCATCGGCCGCGTGGTTTCGTAAGTGATCTCATACTTTCCGGGGCCGACATGGCAGACGCCGTCCGTCACATCGTGGAAGAGGACATTGTTGTTTGTTCCAAAGATCTCTTCCGGCGCATACGGAAGCACCACGTCCGCCGTGCAGCCGAAGGGCACGGTCAGCGAAAGCTCGAGATGCGTATCGTCGAGAACCTTCCAGTGGCTCTCCCACTTTCCGGCCGGCGAATCGTAGCACAGGTCCGCATAGCCGAGCTTCTTGTAGGGAATCGGTGCGAAAATGACCTTCTTGTAGCCCGGAACCTCCGGATCGCGCCGCAGGCCCGCCGCGCGCTCATAGATCCAGCTTACGATCGCGCCGTAGCTGTAATGGTTGAAGCTGTTCATGCCGGTCGAACTGACGGAGCCGTCCTCCAGCATCGAATTCCAGCGCTCCCAGATCGTCGTCGCGCCGAGATTGACTTCATAGAGCCAGCCTGGGAATTCCTCGTTGAAGAGGAGGTCGTAGGCCATATCCTCCTGTCCGATCGTCGTCAGGGTTTCCGCAAGAAGCGGCGTGCCGATGAAGCCGGTCTGCAGCTTGCCGCCGTTTCGTTTCAGCTTCAGGACAAGGTTCTCGGCATTTCTGTCCGGACGCGAGCCGAGGCCGTGACGGAGTGCGAGAAGGTATCCGGTCTGGGTATCAATCGTCGCGCGGCCGAGCGGCGAGAAGAATTCGTTATTAATAAATGTCAGGATCTCCCCGGCGAGCTTTTCGTAATACGCCGCGTCCTCTTCCTTCCCGAGAAGCTTCGCGGTCTTCGCGACGATCCGCGTCGAATACAGATAGTACGACATCGCGCAGTATTCGTCCGAGGTGCCGCCCTTCACGGAGTCGATGCCGCCGTCGCCGTCCAGTGCCAGCCAGTCACCGTAGTGGAACTTCTTCATGTAGGCGTGATCCTTGTCGTCCTCGCGCTTCATGAAATCCACCCAGGACTTCATGCCCTGATAATGGAGCCGCAGGATTTCCGGATCGCCGGTGTAAAGATACATGTTCCAGGGGATGATCGTCGTCGCGTCGCCCCAGGCGCAGGTGCCGCCGTTATAGACGCCGAAGGCCGGGATGACGTCCGGCACGCCGCCCTCATGCTCGTCCTGCTCGGTGCCCATGTCGTGCAGATATTTGCTGTAGAAGGCGTAGGCGTCGGACTGCAGCATTGCGGTCGGCGAGAAGACCTCCGCATCACCCGTCCAGCCCATGCGCTCGTCACGCTGCGGGCAGTCGGTCGGCACGTCGATGAAATTGCCGCGCTTGCCCCATTCGGCATTCAGGATCAGGCGGTTGATCTTCGCATGACCGGTCACAAGAGCCCCGATCTCCTCCATGTCGGAGTACATCACAAGCGCCGTGAAATCCTCCTTCGCGATCTCCGGAATGCCTTCAACCTTCGCGTAGCGGTAGCCGTAGAAGGTGAACTCGGGCTGCAGGATCCGATCGCTGCCATCCGAAACGTAAATATACTCCGCCTTCGCGGTACGCAGGTTGTCTCTGTAGAAGCAGCCCTCCTGCAGCACCTCGCCGACCTGAATATGCACCATTTCTCCGGCCTTCACGCCGTGGATGTGCAGCCGGAAGGAACCCGCGAGGTTCTGTCCGATATCGAAGATCTTCTCCCCCTTCGGCGAGGTGATCAGCTCCGCGGCCGGAAGCTCTTCCCGGATGACGACCGGGATCGACAGACGGTCGGAAAGCTTGCCCTTCGGGGCTTCCGTAAGGGCCGCCTTCTCCGCCGGAACCGCAGGAAGCGTGTCATCTCTGTGCTCACCGTCGTAAATATTCGAGAAGGTCACATTCGAGCGGGTCACGTCCCAGCTCTCGTCCGTGCCGATGATCTGCTCCGTGCCGTCCTGGTACTGAATCCGCAGCTCCGCGATCAGCTTCATTTCGGTGCCGTAATACGGATCCTCCGTCGGTGTGAAGCCGAAGCGGCCATTGTACCAGCCGTTTCCGAGCGCGGCCTTCAGCTCGTTCTCGCCGGCCTTCAGTCCGTACGTCACGTCAAATGTGATCGTCTGCACCCAGGCATTGTAATTGTTGCAGTAGGGCGTCAGATATTCGTTTCCGATCCGCTGGCCGTTCAGGCAGGCGTCGAACATGCCAAGACCCGAAATGTAGAGCCGCGCCGAAGCGATCCCTTCCTTCACCTCAAACTTTTTCGAGAAGACCGGGTGGCGTGCTTTATCCTTCTCCTGTGAATCGGAGTGGATCCACTTTCCGGCCCACGCTTCGTCCATTTTTCCGGTCTCGAAGAACTGTGCTTCCGAGACAGCCTCCTCGCCCGCGTCTGTTTTCACCGCCACGCACCAGCTGTAGCGGGTCCGGGGCTCGAGCTGAAGATCGATCGGCGTCCCGAGGCTCGAAAGCGCTGCAAAACCGGTGTCGCAGAGAACCTCCTCTCCCTTTTTCACGACGATCCGCGCCGCCTCTTCCCGGGTTCCTTTTTCGGCCTCCGTCACCCAGTGGAACACCGGGCGCGCCATCATGAACCCCAGGGGATTCGTCATATGATTGACCTGAGCTTTTCTGATAATCATAGCGTTTCCTTTCTTCAGCGGATGCCGGATTCTTCAGCTATCCGCCTGTGTATTGTGTCTTTTTCATTATCGTAAACGAATTAACAGAATTCGTTTACGATAAACTTGCTCGGATAATAATTGCGTCTTTGAGCAAGCTCAATCCGCAATTACTATCCTCGTTTATATTAGTTTATCACAACCCTCCATGCTTGAAAAGCTGTAAAACCGACAATTTCATGCAGAATTCCGACATAGCACCGCCCGGATGGGATGTCTCGACTCCGCTTCGCTCCGCTCGACATGACACACTCGGAAAATAAAAAACCACTTGACAAACGCTTTGCGATTGTCTAATGTCGGAAGAGAAGCAACCATACAGAAAGGACGGCCACATGATGGAAAAGATACAAAACAGTCAGCTCCCCTGGTACAAAAGGATCCGGCGCTGGGGCCAGACCACTCTCACGGAAAATGACCCTTCGGAGGATCATCTGGATTTCTGGAAAGTGCAGTGGAAGCGCACAAAAGTGCATCGGATCGATGATTTTGAAGTGCTTGTCCTCTGCCCGGAAGAGAAGGAGGAAAGCGACTCATGATCATCACGCACCCTTTCCCGCCCCTATATGATGCCTCCTCGAAAATCCTGATTCTCGGCTCCTTCCCTTCCGTGAAGTCGCGGGAGCAGGCCTTTTTCTACGGACATCCGCAGAACCGTTTCTGGAAGCTGCTGTCGCTTCTTTACGATGTGCCGCTCCCAGAGAGCATCGACGAAAAAAGGGCCCTGATCCTTGAGAATCACCTGGCCCTTTATGATACAATTTATTCCTGTGAGATCAAAGGCTCTTCTGACGCCTCGATCAAAAACGCGGTGCCGACCGATCTTCAGCCGATCCTCTCGGGCGCCCCGATTGAGCGGATTTTCTGCAACGGCACGAAGTCCTTCGAGCTCTATCAGAAATATCAGCTTCCGAAGCTTCAGATTGAAGCCGGAAAACTGCCCTCCACGAGCCCCGCAAATGCCGCCTGGAGTCTTCAGCGACTTCTTCCTGTGTGGGAAGAAGCGCTTATTCCTCAGCGTAACCGACAACCTGGTTCAGATACTCCAGAATCGCATTGATGCTGAAGGGGCACTCGAGCGCCGGCCGGCCGGAACGGCTGAGCCGGAGCTCCTCGCCGGTATCGTAGTCGACATACAGCGACCAGCTCTCAAAGTCCTCGTTATTCTTGAGGTTCTCGCCGTTATGCGCCGGAATTTCCAGAGAAACGAGAAGCTCCGCGAGTCCCTGGACAAATTCTTCGGAAACCTCGCCCTGATACTGCGCAATCACATAGCTGTCGGCGATCGCATTGAAATCAAGCTCGAAAGTGCCGTCATCCTGCTCGATAAGCTCGATACCGTAGTTTCCTCTTTCCCAGATGGAATCCTCCGGAAGATCATAGCGGCTGTCCCTCAGGCTGAAATTCAGATAGAGCTCGGTGATATTCGTCGAACGGATCTCTTTCTGCAGATTCTCGGAATAGTCATGGACTTCCTTTTCCCGCTCCAGCTCCGTATCCCGCACGAAACGGAAGTGGTGTCCATCGGCGTCGAGCACCATCTCATCCGCCGTCAGCGAACCGTCCTCGCGGATCGTCAGCTGCGAGACAATATAGAAGCCCGGATCATTCGGGTCTGTATTTTCAACTTTTTTGATCTCCTCCCCGACAACCCGGACTTCAAATTCGTCCGCCGTGCCGCCATAGAGGCTGAAATACATCTTGTTTCCGTCAAATTCCAGCGTCGAGTCAGAATTCACGTCCGTCCAGTGTCCCGAAAGCCCGGCGAGGATTTCTTCATTCTCCGCATCCGGATTGGTCGTTTCATCAGGAAGACCGTAGCCCACCTGCTCATTGGCGTACTCGAGGAAGGCATCGATGCTGAAGGGGCACTCAAGCGCCGGACGGCCCGAGGCCGTCAGATACAGAAGCTCGCCCGACCGGTACTTGACCTGCAAAGACCAGCCTCTGAAGCTCTCGTTATTGCTCCGGCCATAGCCGTTTTTCTCGGCAATCTTCTGTTCCTCAATGATCCTTGCAAAGCCCTTCACGTACTCCGCGCTTACATTTTCCTCGTACTCGTAAAGATTATAGCTCTCCGCCAGAGCTTCGTAATGCATCACGTAATAGTCACCGGGCTGCCACCGAAGTTCGATGCTGTAGCGCCCGTCCTCAAATACCGCATCCTCCGGCACATCATAATGGCTGTCCTTCAGGCTGAACCACAGAGAAAACTCTTCGATCTCATCGGACTCAATGACCTTCGGCAGGTTCCGCTGATTGTCCTTATAGCCCCGCTCTTTCGCAAGGTTCTCCTCCCGGACGAAACGGTACTGATGGCCTTCCGCGTCCAGCACCATTTCCTGCGCCGTAAGCGCACCGTCCGCACCAATTGCCAGCGGACTCATTCCGTAAAAGTCCGTCCCTTTTTTCGAAGCATTTTCGATGTATTTCAATTCTCCGTCCGTTATGCGGATCCGGAAGGTCATCTTGAAATCGCCGTGCGTTACGGTCATTCTCTTCCCCCGAAAATCCAGGGTTGTCTCACCGTTCAGATCCACCCAGTGGCCCTGCACGGCTTTCAGTTCCTCACTCATTCCGAAGATTCCGCACCCGCTGAAAAGTACGGGAAGCACCAGAACTCCGGCCAGAATAATCGGCAGTACTTTTCTTCTCATCACACATCTCCCTGCCTTCTTACGGCAAACCTACCAGCGTACCTGCCAGCGTTTCATCAGTTCATTCAGATCCTCGCTTTTTTGGGCTGTCTGCCCTTCTTTATCCGCTTCTTTTTCGGATGCCGGACGCTTTTCCCCTTCCTGCTCCTTCTTCTGAAGCTCCGAAAGGAGCGCCGTAAAGCGCTCTTCCTGCGTCCCGGGCACGATCTTCTCGCCGGTCCAGGCCGAAAGGTAGGCAGCGTTGCTGATCGAGAGCGAGCGGATGCCTTCGAATCCCGGCACACGCGGCGCCCGGTCCAGAAGAACGGCCTCCGCAAAATCCTGCAGAAGGATCGGATGTCCGTCCGGCTCCTCCGCGCTGAACTCCTCGTATTCGGTATCCCCGGCATAGAAGCCTTCCTTCGCGCTGAAGCAGACCTCGCGCTCCGGCGTTTTCAGCTTCCACCATTTCAGGGTGCCGTTTTCCAGCACGATTTTTCCGCGGTCGCCGGAGATTTCAAGCCGGTTCGTGCCGGGGCACTCGCCGGTCGTTGTGATAAATGTCGCCACGGCGCCGTTTTTGTACTCGCCGATAATCGTCGCGTCGTCATCCACCGGGATGTGGTGGTACTTCCCGAAGCCGATCACGGCGCTGACCGCATCCGGCACACCAAACATCCACTGCCACAGATCCAGATTGTGCGGCGCCTGATTCAGAAGCACGCCGCCGCCCTCGCCGTTCCAGGTCGCGCGCCAGGATCCGGAATCATAGTAGGCCTGCGTCCGGTACCAGTTGGTGACAATCCACACGAAGCGCTTCAGTTCGCCAAGCTCTCCGTTCTGGATCAGATCATGTGCGCGGATAAACAGCGGATTGGTGCGCTGGTTGAACATGATCGCAAACTTCTTTCCCGAAGCCTCCGCGGCCGCGTTCATTTCCCGAACCGCCGCCGTTGTAACGCCCGCGGGCTTTTCCGTCAGCACATGAAGGCCGCGCGAGAAAGCTTCCTTCGCATATACCGGGTGAAGATAGTGCGGCGTCGCGATCAGCACCGCCTCCGCAAGGCCGCTGTCCATCAGCTCCAGCGCGTCCGTGAATTGCGCCGCGCCCGGCTGAAGCTTTTCCGCCACTGCCAGCCGCTCCTCCCGGATATCGCAGACTGCCGTAATCTCCACGCTCGGGCAAAGGCCGTTTGCCACGTTCAGAAGGTGTCCGGAACCCATGTTGCCGATCCCGATGACGCCGAGCTTCAGTTTCCTGTCTGCACTCATTGAGTTACTCCTCCCTCAGCTTCCGAGTTTCTTTTTCTGCTGTCTGCCGGCCATTTCGGCGGCAAATGCGGGCGGAACCAGGCGTGAAAGCCCCAGAACCGCGCGCAGTCCGAAGGAAGGCACGATGATGGCCTTTCTTTTCTCCAGCTTTTTCAGCGCATACGATACGCATTCTTCGGCGCTGATGCTCTTCAGCGCAAATTTCACATGGGCGACCTCGTTGAATTCGGTATCCACCGGTCCCGGGCACAGCGCGCTGACATTGATCCTGCTTTTCTGCGCCTTCAGCTCCTGGCGCACGCCGCGCGTCAGACTGACAATATACGCCTTCGACGCATAATACGAGGCCATATACGGCCCGCCCGGCAGCAGTCCCGCCGAGGACGCGACATTCAGTATACTGCCCTCAATTCCCTTATCCTCAAAAAGCTGCAGCATCTTTTTCATCAGAATATGCTGCGCCGTCACATTGACGTCGATCATCTGCATGTCCCGCGAAAGCTCCGTCTCCGTAAATCTTCCGCAGTCGCCGAATCCCGCATTATTGATCAGAAGGCACACCTTCAGCTTCGCGGCCTCTCTTGCGACAAGGCCGCACTCTGCCCGAAACGACAGATCCGCCGGAAGTATCCGGATATCCACCGGATATTCCTTCCGCAGTTCATCCTTCAGCCTCTGCAGACGGTCCCCTCTTCTGGCAACCAGCAGCAGCCCATAGCCCTTCTTAGCAAGCTGCCGCGCGAACTCGCGCCCGATCCCGGAACTCGCGCCCGTAACACACGCATACTGACTCGTTTTCTCCATAACGATCCCTCAAACCACTCCCTATATATTTACCCATAGAATACACGATCCCCCGAAAAAAAGCAAGAACATCATAAAACATCCCGCCCTCCTCCACCCGCCTTCAGCACAAACAGGGAGGGCTGTTACATGCAGTGTTATGAGGAATATCTGTCTGTTTCTGCGGCTGGGGCTCCCGCGCACACGCTTCGTATAGACTTTCAGGGCCCTAC
>CAMOZF010000037.1 GCA_946630765.1 uncultured Lachnospiraceae bacterium
CTTCCGCGTGCTTCCGGATGAACCAAAGCGCCTCGGACGCATCCAGCAGAGGCTTCGGGAAAGCCGCTTCCGCATCGACGCTTTAACGAAGCATAAATGCCGCGTAGCCCTCTCCCACAAAGCGCAGGGCAGTCTGCTCGCATTCATTGGGCGAGTGGTATTTATAGGCGCCTCCGGGCAGGATCAGCATGGCAGGCATCTGAACCTGCTCGTGGTGATGCGTGATAATCTCCGGGATATAGGCATCCATAACGATATCCGGATGAACCGATACGGGATGAAGCTCGTATACTTTCATGTTATACCTCCAATACTGTTCTGAATATAACTATATCACGGCAAAATCGATAATACAATAGCGCCTTAAACCAGCAGGTCCAATATGTTCCATGCGGGTCAGCCTGAACATCCTGAACCTGAGCGTCTTCTTCATCTCGATGGCGTCCTGTATTGTCCCGATCTTCAGTGCAAAGGAGCCCCTGTACCATGATGAGCGATCAATCAGGATCGAATCCCTTCCGGCGATATACTCCGACGGCCCTGCCTGAAGCTTTTCCTCATCGCGGTCATAAATAAGCGGCACCGCGCGGGTACCGCTTTCAAAGTCATAAACGCAGGAGCACTGCCCTGCAGGGTGCGCCGTCCGCGCCTCCGAGGTTCAGCGGTGCGGCGCTTAAGATGTAAACGCCCTCCGGCACTTTTTCAAGACGGATGCCTTCGAGAAGGACGATTCCGGCTCCGAGCATGATCAGGTGCACTTCCATCGGGGCGTCTTCTGGACCGACAGTCTGGGATTCGTTCCCGAAAAGCCGGATGCCTGCCTCTGCGAAGACCTCCGCGCCCTCTTTCGTGAGGACAGCTTTTCCTTTGACCAGGATCCGCTCTGCGGCACGCGGGTCCGCCGCTGCAGCATCTTTCAGGATCATTTCCGCATCGCAGCCCGTAATCTCTCCTTCATGCTCTGCGACGTAAGCGAAGCCGACGAAGCTTTCGAGGCTGACCTGATTGATCGTTTTTCCGTCATTGTAAAAATGATACGGCGCATCCGCATGCGTCCCGTTGTGCGCGCACATGGAGAACGCAGTCAGATTGTACAGCGCGCCGTCACTCATGTCGGACAGCTTCTCCCTGACAGGAGCCGGATCGCCCGGGTAGACCTCGCAGCCGAATACTTCCTGCGAAATGTCGTAGATTTCCATACTTTTGCCTTTTAAAAGCAGTTCGCGCGCCCGCTTCAGGACCGGCAGCTCACGATTTCCGATCAGTCTGCCGAGTTTCGAATCCCGGCACTTTTCATATTCATCAACGGCTTCTTCATAGCGCAGTTTCAGGATAGACAGATGGAAGCTCTCGATCTCGTCCTGCGTCATATGCTTCTCGCCGAAGGAAAGCACCCTGCACAGGAAGTAGTTGTTGACGTTGTGCCGGTGGATCAGGTTGTAGTAATCGCTGACGACGCCGAGCTTACACAGGATTTCCGTCTCGGCGCCAAGTTCTTCCTTGAGCTCCCGCAGGATCGCTTCGTCAGGCGCTTCGCCCGGCTCCACGCCTCCGCCGGAGGTTTCGATCAGGGTCGCTTTTCCAAAATCGTCGTCGCGGTTCGCACGCACAAAATAGAAGAATCCTTCGTCATCGACAACGATTGCCCTTGCGATCAGCCTGTCATGGTCCGTATATTCGAAAGACCATTCCCGGTCCTCAAGCTCGAGCCGAAGCTCCTTTTCACACAATATTTTTTCCATAAACCGCTCTCCCAAGATGAGCACTGCCGCCCCGTTCACAGAATCGGAGCGGCAGCATTCAAGTACAGCTGACCTGTTCAGTTTTTACGTTCAGATTCTGTAAACGTAGTCCGCTTTTCTCGGCGCAGGCTGCGCTTCCGGACCGGCCGCGTATCCGAGGATCAGGTTGCCGATGCCCTCATAGTCGCCTTCGATGCCGAGCTTTTTCAGGATGGCCTTGCCTTCCTCGCTCTCGAATTCTTCCTTCGCGCGGTGAATCCAGCAGCTTGCGACGCCAAGGTCGGCCGCTGCGTTCATCAGGTTGCCCATGACAAGGCTTCCGTCATAGAGATAGGTGCCGATATCTTTATTGGCCAGCACAACCAGCAGCTCCGGCGCGCCGTAGAAAGGATCCATATTGGCGTTCATAACCGCGGCATTCAGGCGCGACAGCTTGTTCCGGACTTCCGGATCCGTTACCGCAATGATGATCGGAGACTGCTTGCCCATACCGGTTGCGGCATAGGTGCCGGCCTCAATGATCGCGTTCAGCTTCTCTTCCTCGATGAGTTCCGGCTTATAGGCTCTGCAGCTGCGTCTCGTCTTCAAAACTTCCAATGTTTCTGCCATTTTAGTTTCCTTGTCATTACTTTAAAAAATATTGCCCTGTTCTTCATTGCCGAAGCCGAAGAACTTAAAAGCGATCTGGATGTCGCGCTCCCACACGCGCCACTCGTGGCGGCCGGGGCCTTCGTGGTATTCGTAGGGAAGACCGATCTCGTCCGCATGCTTCAGGAAGGCCTGCATATTCTGATAGCCGCCGTCCTCCGTGCCGATGGCGAACATAAAGCGGGGCAGGTCGGCGCCTTCCGCCACCAGCTGATCCAGCTTCCTCCAGGTGTTGGAGATCGAATTCAGGTATTCGTCAACGGAATCATAGCGATGCATCTGGTTGTACTGGCGGACGGACCTTGCGTCAAGCTCCGAGGGCTTTTTCGCAAAGAGCACTTCTAGCGTCTCCTTCTGCGCGTCCAGGTTTCTCGGGCAGGAAGAAAGGACAGCCGCCGCCGCGAATTTCCCGGGGAAATTCAGGGCGAATTTCATGGTTCCGCCGCCGCCCATGGAAAGGCCCGCGATGAAATTGTCCTTGCGCTCCTTTGAAGCCGGAAGCCAGTTGTACACCAGCGGCATCAGCTCCTCTGTCACATAGCGGGTGGAATCGTAGCCGAGCGTAAAGGCCGGCCATGCTTCGTAGTCCGCGTTGCCGACGCCCATCATGACGACGATGCAGTCATGCTCGCAGGCATAGGTCTCGATGTTGGATTTGCGGATCCAGTCGCTGTAGCCGCCAAAGGTTCCGTGCAGGAGCCAGAGGACCGGATATTTCCTGCCGCTTCCGTAAAACTCTTCCGGGGTTTCGCTTCTCTTCTTGTCCGGCATCACGATATAAACGTCTTCGTTGTGACCCGTAAACTGCGATTCGAAATCAAGATGAAACAGTGCCATAACAGATCTCCTTTCTCTTTCAAGTCAGTTTAAGTAAGTACAGCATAACATATCATAGTTTGAAGTGCAACTGCTCTGTTTAAACTTTTAGGTAATCCGTCAGCCGCCCATTGCCTGATCCTGCAGGAGACTTCACACCAGCACACCTGCCTGGCGTATTGCAGGCCTGGCTGGGAGATGATTATACTATTTTTCAGTCTTTTAGCAGATGGCGGCTCAAATATACATCTGCTTCTCCAATACCCAAAAAACGCCACCGCATTGGCAGACGCCGCTCCCAGCTCCTCGGATACAGGTCATGCCCGACGCCGTCAATAATAAAAGTCTCGGCAAGTTCTTCTCCGCGTTTTGTGGCCGGTACGAAATAGTCGAAACATTCGCCGTGATTGTCGCCGTCCGTACTGTGCCCTTTGATCCCGATGATTTCCGTAAAGGAGTACAAATAATTATAAAAAAGCTCTGAACTTTAAATCGAAAAAGTCCAGAGCTTTTTAAGATGTTTGTCAGCCTTTCGGAACGGTTACTTCATTTTCGGACCTTCCTGGCCTTTTTTCTTCTGTTCCAGCGCGATGCTCTTTGAGTTTACTTTGGAACCCAGGGTCTCGGAAAGCGCGTCGAGCCGCGCGGTATCTTTGCCCTTATACTGGGTGTAACACTTCTTCAGCGCATCGTCGCGGAAGTTTTGGATATCCTTTGCGCTGACCATACCCTTCGCCGCGCCCGAAAGTACGTTCTTCTGGAATTCCCTGTTGAAATCCTTGTCCGTCAGATGCTCGTACTTAAACACACGGTAGCGTACCGAACTGTTTTTCTCATAGTCGCGGACACTGCGCTTCAGCATCGCGGCCTCGTCCTCTTTGGTTTTGCTTCCCCGCCGGGCATTAACCGCGTAGGATTCCAGTAAGAGGGACTTTTCTGCCGAACTGACAAGCTTTTCTTTTCCGTACTCATCCTTCGGATCCAGCGTCTTGCGGTAGTCCTCTTCCTTCTTCTGGACAGGCTGTATAATCTCGTTTCTCTTCCCGGGTGCTTCCGGAATCGGGATCGCATTTTTCCCGTTCTTCTGCTCGATTTTCTTCGGACGCACACCGCCAAGAGAATTGCTTCTGCGGATTTCATTCTCATCCTTCTCGAGCTGGTCATTTCTCTGAATTCCCGTAAAGGAATTTCTGCGCTTAATACCGTTCTCAGCGGCGATTTCCCTATTGTAATCCTCGAAGGCTTTCTTCATGTTGGAGATTTTATTCTTTGCTTTTTCCAGCATATAAGCGTCGCCGACAACGTTTTCCGGAACCTGCGTATTGAATAGTTCCGCAACCCCGCCGAGCTGGTCCTCATAATCACGCTGTTCAATGGACTGGTAGCGGGTGCGCAGAAGCTTGTCCACACGCTCCACAGCAATCAGCTTATCACTGGTTCCGTCATTCTTCACTCCGTCAACAGCCTTGTGCATCCGGTAAATATTGATGCTGTTGAGCGTTTTGTTGACCGCCTTGACGTACGCCTTTCTGGCTTCTTCTTCATTCTCATATTCTTTACTGAGAGCGTTTTGAATTTCCAGAAGAGACGACTGGATTTTTTTATATTCCGAGGAGTTCATCGATACATGGGTTCCGGCTTCACGAAGCATTTCGTAGCAGGTATCGAGGACTTTCTTTTCATCATCGACGACCTTTTTTTCGGTGAAGTTTGTATTCGGATCCAGCGGGTCGATGATCACCGGATTTTTATCCTTGTCAATCAGCTTGGCCGCGCGGATGTCATAAGACTGACGGGCACTATACAGAAGATGCCGGAAAGTATTGATTTTTTTCAGTGCTTCTGGATTTCTGTCCAGTGCCTTCATGGTTTCATTGGCGTCTTCCAGAACAATTCCGGGAGCCGTTCCCTCCCGAATCGTCTTCATCGCACCGAAATTGTGTTCCAAAAAGGCCTTGTTTTTGTTGTAGAATTCCTGCGCCTCCTTGACTTTTTTCAGTGTCTCCGCGTAGGTCTTGTCATCCAGGATGTCACGGTCCAGCTTGGACTCGAGGTTGTCTTCCATCCCGATCTTCATCAACGGCTTTCCGTCTTCCGTCGCTTCCTCAACTTTTCCAAACGCCAGGGAGTTTTCCATCAGACTGTAGCCAATACGGGGAAGCCAGAGTGAAATGCCCTCTGCGTCGGTATCGCATATAGCTGCGCCCTTCTTCTTGTAAAGCTTTTCCGCCGAGTTCAAGGCCTTCAGCATATATTCCGCGTCTTTTTTTCCATACAGACTGCGGATTTTCTGCTCCGATTTCGGATCCGAAGCCAGCATCTTAACCGCTCCCAGGGTAGACCAGTTTCTGGTTCCCTCCGACTTCAGGAATTTCTCATAATTCGGCGAATCCACAAACTCGTCAAAGGGGAAATCGGCATCGGCAAGTTCCTTATAACGTTTCTGAAGTTCCGCGACCTGGGCGTCGGTCATCGGACCGTCGCCGTTACGGAACGTCCAGAAATCATCGTCCAGGTTTTCCTTTTTCAGGAGGTCGTCCATGCTTTTCAGCTGCATCTTCCCGAACTTCTGAACGGTATCATGCAGTCTTTCCTTTGTATAAGCGTCCAAATCCGGATATGGACGCATCAGCCTAAGGTTCAGCGGGGCGGTTACATACGTCACGCCATTTCTGCAGGCTTCTACAAACTCCCGGTTCTCCGGTGCATTCAGGGTAACAACGATATCCAGAAGCAGCCGCCCCGAATTATCCAGGGTTTTGATCTTCTGCCGAAGTACCGGATTATTTGCAAGCAGCTCTTCTTCGAGCCGCTGCTGTTCCTCCAAAGGAAGTTCCGGATCAATGCCGGTCGCCCAGTTTACTGATCCGCCGCCCAGTTTTACTTTATCCAGGCCAAGATCCACGGCCTCCTTCAGAAGTTCACGTACATCCTGCGAGCGTCTGATTTCATGCTCGGTATCTCTCTGATCCTGTTCTCTGTAGCTGCGTGTAAATTCGTTCTGGCTCATTTCTTCCCGGATCGTGTCCTGCGCCTGCTGCCGGATTCGCTGCTCCCGTTCCCGGGCTTCACGCGCCTCGCTTTCCCGCCGGGACTCTTCCGAACGGCGCCTGTTTTCCTCCGCCCGGATCCGCGCTTCCTCCTCAAGGCGTGCGCGTTCCTCGGCCTCCCGCCGTTCCCGTTCCGGGCGCTCCAGCTCTTCCTGTTCGATACGCTGGAGTTCTTCCATAGCCGATTCGAGGTTTTCCTCTTCTCTGCGAATCCGCTCCGCCTCTTCTTCCTGACGCTGACGCTCCTCTCTTGCACGTCTCTCTTGGTACTGTCTCTCGTAAATCGCAGCTTCGTCTCTCAGGCGCTGGAGCTGTTCTTCACGGAGCCGCTCCTGCATAAGGCGCTCCAGTTCCTGCGGACTTACTGTGATGCTCCGGATCATCTCAAGTTCTTCCCGGACAGGCTCGGGATCCTCGATGACCTGAGCCTCCCGAAGAATCGTGTTGAATGCATCAATTCTGCCCTCTTCTGTGGTTCCGTCTGCACCTGCAAGCGCGTAAACCGCACCGACGTCGGACAACGCGGCGATTTTATACAATGCTGCGATAATCTGGTCGTCCCCTTCGCGGTTCCAGCCATTCTCCCGCATTGTATCATAGATTTCATCGCGGGTGAAGCCGTTTACTTCCTCGGGTCCCCACAGTTTTTCATACTCTTCCTTTGTCAGATTACCAGTATTTTCCGGTGCCGGCATATAATTGATCCTCCTTGTTTTTTTGTATGAAGCTACAATGATGTCTTAAAATATTATCCTCCATCCTGTCCAACAAATGTCCAACAAAAACACATTAAATCCGGGAAAATTGTCAGGCTTTACAGACTGATCTCCGGCCCGTCGTTCTGCGCTTCCGGATGGTAATCGGAATGTATGTCGATGTACCTTTTTCCGTAGCTGGAAGAAATCACGCTGATTGCTCTTTCGTTATGTTTTTTCCGTACTTCGGTCGTGCGCCGAAGTACGCTCTCACTGACTGCGCTCGCGTACGGTGTGCCTTTCCCGAGCTCCACCATAAAATCCAGCGTCTGTTCGACTCTTCGCTGTTCCGCGTCTGTCTTCCTGAGAGACTTCCTGCCCTTCATATACTCGATTGTGTTGTTGAAAATCTCCTCGAATTTATACTCCCCATTTTTCTTCGGGTCCGTGCTGTTTTCGATCTCATAATTTCGGAGAGAGTCCACACTGTTTTTCAGCTTCTGCCAGCTTTCACCGTGGTTCTCTGTCTGATCGAGATACGGCGCCATCGCCTTGAGGTTTTTCAGCATTTCCCTGCGCTGTTCGATCGTCATCGAATGGAAGGGATGGAACATACCCATCGCAGCTTCCGAAAGCTCCCTGTCGCTTTTTCCAAGATACTCGTCCAGTTTCCCGGACTTGACGATTTCCTTAAATGCAGACGTGTTCCGGATCCGCTCCGCGAAATGCCGCGCGGTTCCGAGGTTGAATTCCGAGGCTTCAGCCGTATTCTGGCCGTTAACCATCTGGACGCGGCGGGCAGCCATCATCTTGGACAGGAGAACCGCTTTTTCTTTTTCGCTGTAATGACGACCGGGTTCCGGCTTGTGGAGTTCCGCGTAGCGTGCCCAGGTCCGGCCGCGGCTGTCCGCTGCAATGTCTTTTCCGTTTTGAAGCCAGGTTTCCTGCGTCAGCTTTCTCTGTTCTGCCTGCTGCCTTCTTTCTCTTTCCGGCCGCTCACGCTCCTCCTTCTCCTTCTCCATGGCCTGCCGGACAGCGTCTCTCTCGGCCTTTCTTTTCTCTTCCTGTCTCTTCTGTTTCTCTTTTTCTTCCTTTTCCTCCTTTGTCAGAAGGTTTTTTTCGTCCCGGAGCCTAAATACTTTTCGTCCGAGGCTCGACGAATAGGAGGCGCCGGGGTCGTTGCCGGTCACAATTGCCTTAAGCCTTTGTTCATCCTCCGCAATCATCTCCCGTGAAGCAACGCTCAGGTAGTTTGTAAGAAGCTTCGAGCGACCGGATTTCTTCTGGATCTCGCGGATATGATTCTCAGCCTCCGCACGGGTCTTTCCATGCAGGAGATAACTTAATAGCATGTTCCGCTTCTCCTCAGGATTTGTTTCCGGGGCGTCGAAGCCTTCCAGAAGCGTTTCCGGCTTTTCTCCTTCCGAAAGCGTCCTGACCGTCACATTAAAGTTTCCGGAATCGTCGTTCACCGTGAAGACTTCCGCTTTCTTCTTTTCAGCCTGCTCTTTTACACGGTATACGCCCGATCCGAGTTCCTGAGACAGTGCCATCCGATCGTCGGAAACTCCGCCAAGGAGCTCATCTTTGACTTCACCCTCTGCTTCTCTTGAAATCATCAGGTGTCCGAAAAGTGCGCCGCGAAGCTTCCCGGCGTTTTTGACAATGTTCGTTGCGGACATATTGGTCGTAATATCTGTCGCAAGCGGCCGCACGGTCTCATCCGTATACAGGATTTCACGGTAAATCGTGTAATGGAAATCCCTCGAATCCGAAAAGCGGTCATTGATGCTCTCGTGGTTTTCGGCTGCTCTCTTTACGCCGTCGGGCCCGTCCTCCCGCAGATAGTTTTGCCTGTTCAGGAGGTCTTTTTCAAACTGCGCCGAATCCTCTTCAAGCATGAGTGACCGGTTCAGGAAGGCTGTTTTCTCAGCCTGGCTGAACTTCAGGAAATTCCGGTCCATTTCCGGATCGGATGCATAATGCAGAAATTCTTCGTCGCTCATCTTCGAAAATCTCTGGTCCATAGGATTTGCAGCATTGTAATCTTCTCTTCTAGGCATATTTATTTCCTTGTCTTATCACAGTCCGTATCCGGCGGTATCAGAATCGCCGCAGCTGATTCAGCACGTTCCTCTGCGGATTTTCTTTTCTATCGATAGACAGTATATGTCATCATGTCCAACAAATGTCCAACAGAAAAACAGAATATTTACGGATTATTTACATGTATGTCCGGACGCCGCTCTTCCAAGATATGCATACAGCTCATACAGACGGTAACAGTAATATCGCCCTTTTCGGGAAGATCCGGCGTTCTGTGCACGCTGGCCGGCGTCTGCGTTCTGACCCGCCGGAGGAATCTGATTGGCAGCGGGCTTCGGGTTTTCCTCCTGAACGGGCTGCTGATTGCCGCCGGGGTTGGGCTGCCCCTCCTGCCGGGGCGGCTCGTTCGCAATGTTGTCCTGCTGCTGGTTCAGATTAGGCTGCTGATTCTGGTTCAGATTAGGCTGCTGATCCTGGTTCAGATTGGGCTGTGGATTGGAAAGGGCGTCAAGATACTTCTGATCCTCCTGATTTACGATATATTTACCTTCTTCGATCCACATTCCGTATGCTTGCTTCCGGATATCGCTTTCGCCGAAAACCATAGCCAGATCAATATCGTCGTTCTGCGCGAAATTTTTCAGCTCCCGGTCAAATTCCCGGGCATTTCTCTCTGCATCCCGCATGGCAGCCTGAAATGCCGCCGGGTCATCTTCAAAGCTCGTATCCTTCGCTCTGCGGCAGCTTTCAAAAAGATTGTCGCAGGCGGAGGAAAGCCTGGTAAATATTTCCTGCAGGGGTGACCCGGCTGGGTCCTGTCAATTTCGGAGTGCAGATGGCCCGACAGATTTTGCAGAGTCAGGAACTCGTTACTTTGTGTTCTGGTATCAATAACGTCAAGATTGTCAGAATCTGAATTCACGGCAAGGTGTGCGGCGATCTGGGCGAAGCTCGGACGCGGAGGAACCTGCCGGATTACGTTTTTACGCGGCATTAAACTACTCCTCCTTTCAATTGTTGAGGCCGTTTCCTTGAGAAACAATCTTTTGATGCTGCGGTGTTTTTTGAATTACTGCTGGATTCAGCATCATTATAACCGATCATGTCCAACACATGTCCAAAAAAAACGAAAAACAGATTACAGAAATAGCCGCTGCTCCGATACCATCCGCAGTTTATTCCGGCAGCCGGTGTATACTTCCCCGAGACGCTCTTCCCGGCATCGGCCTCACAGTACTTAACAGGGGCTGCGAAAAAACTGTGCGGACAGATTTACATGACAATTTCATAACAGTATCACATCGTCTTGGTCATGAAAAGGTAACTACAACGCTTTCTATCTACACCCACTTTGTTCCGAATAAAGATTATGTAGCAGCAAATCTTCTGGACAAACTCTGGACATCTGAAGAAGAGAATGAGAAAGAATAATAGAAAACGAGCGATAATATCATAAAACAAAAGTGAATTCGCCCCAATTTTCGCCCCAATTGCACTTTTTCGACACAAAAAATTACAAAAAAAATAGCCAGTGCATCGCCGAATTCGGCTTAAACACTGGCTTTTTGAAGAGTAGCGGGGGCAGGATTTGAACCTGCGACCTCCGGGTTATGAGCCCGACGAGCT
>CAMOZF010000038.1 GCA_946630765.1 uncultured Lachnospiraceae bacterium
TCCCGGCAAACAAGCTTTTATTATTTCGCTTGTCTACCTTGAAGGGAGCATATCAAAACCGCGGGGCTTTTTATATGATGTTATTTCAAAATCTTGATCTTGCCGAAGAACCAGGGCATGTTGAACATCTGGCCTTTAATCGTCCGGATGATACCCATGATGGAAAGCACCATACAGAAAATCGCAACAACAGGGCCGACAATCCAGCCAAGGATCGGAATAATCGCAATTACTGCGGATCCCGCGCTGAAGATCAGAAGAACCAGTCCGTTATTTACATGGTGACGGATCCAGGGCTTGTCCTTGAATACAAACATCGGGAAGAAGAGATACGGCCCAAGATAGCAGATCAGTGCCATCGTGCGCACGATAATCTTCCGCTGCGTTCCGGTGAACTCGGCTTCGTCATCCTCCACGCGGTAAACCGGCGCTTCCGCACCCGGCGTAACCGGAGGAACCGGCGCTACAGGCGGCTGATTCCACTGATCCTGCGGCTGCTGAACCGGAGGAACCGACTGTGCGGGCTGAGCCGGCTGTGCCGGCGTCTGGGACGGTGCCTGCATTTCAATGACATTTCCGCAGACAGGACAGAACTTCGCGCCGTCTGCGATCTGGCTTCCACATTTTACACAGAACATATGCTTCACCTCGCTATAACGTTGATTCTATAATTGTACCACATTATTGCGATTTGTAAAGATAAAAAAATCGGCTTCACAAAGAATTCACGCTTTGCCGCAAGTGAACATCATACTTTTCCAGTAACTTCGCGGATCTTCTGATCGAATCGAAGCAGTTGTATTTGAAACCGCTGTCCTGCTCGACCACGTAATATTTCACGCCCGCCTTTTCGCAGGCCGCAATGATCCGGATCCAGTCCTTCCACAAGCATATCCATCGTCGTCTTGCCGTTTTACCAGCGGTAGAACTCGTGATTGTGGTTGTGGTAGGTGAACTTCTTTCCGGCCGCCGCTACTCTTTGAAAGGTATCGCGGACGTCCTCCTCCGTGTGCATGAAATCACGGCAGGTGAACATCTGCAGTCCGAGATTTTTCATATGCTTGTCTCCTCAGTTTCAGATCTCCGGAATCTCGATCTCGATCTCATGACCGGCTGCGCTGGAACGTACGATACCGTCGAGAATCGCCTGGTTGTAAATAATCTGAGAGGATGGAACCGGAGCCGGACCGCCAGTCTTCACAGCGTTCACAAAGCTTCTGAGCTTGTGATAGAACAGACCTTCCCTGGGTGCCTTCAGCATCGGAATCTCCGTGCAGACGCCCTCTCCCGCCACGTCGTGGTAGATCTTCATCGGGCCGCCGATCGAGCCGTTCCAGCACTCGGTGGAAGGAACACGAAGAGAGCCCTTTGTTCCCATGAAGATGGTATCGCCGGGGGTATCCAGGTGCATATCCCATGCAATACGGAAGTCCAGGATAATACCGCCCTCAAGACGTACAAATGCCGCCGCGAAATCATCGACACTGAAAAGATCCGCGTATTCTGCCGGATAGCCCTTTGCCGTGAAGGTCTTCGGGTTCTTGCCGAAGAAATCACTGCGGTAGCCGGAAACCGTCAGCGGCTTCGGATAGCCGATGCCGTTCAGGACCATATCCAGTGAATAGCAGCCGATATCGCCCAGTGCGCCGAGACCTGCGGTCTTGTCCTCGATAAAGGTGGTGCCAAAGGGGGTCGGAATACCTTTTCTTCTGCCGCCGCCGGTCTGGATGTAGTAGATCTGTCCCAGTTCGCCGGACTCGATGATCTTCTTGATCATCTGCATGTTCGGGTCAAGTCTGGGCTGGAAGCCGATCGAAAGAACCTTGCCGCTCGCCTTTTCGGCCTTGCAGATCTCGATTGCCTCGTCAAGCGTGACGCACATCGGCTTCTCAAGCATGACGTTGACGCCGTTGTTCAGCGCGTAGATCGCGCAGGGCGCATGCTGACGGTTGTAGGTGCAGATGCTGACCGCGTCCAGGTTGTCCTTCTCGGCATCGATGAGTTCCTTGTCGCTCGCGTAGAACTTCACGCCCTCAACGCCCATCTTCTCCATGAAGGCTTCTGCCTTGCCGGGAATCAGATCCGCTGCCGCAACGATTTCCACATCAGGCATCTTCTGATATTCCTGTACGTGGGCCTCTGCAATCCAGCCGGTACCGATAATACCGACGCGAACCTTCTTGCTGACATCGATCTTCTCTTCTACGGATGCATTTCCCTTGAAAGCATCCAGATCACCCTGTTTTGCCATGTAATTTATCCTCCTGTCGGTTTTTTCAGATCCCTTCCGGCTCTCGCAGGAAAGCTTCCCGCGAGCAGACGGACAGCGGATCTCAGGGTTCTATAGCTGGTGTCTTACCACCTTGTATTCGTCACCGTCCACATAGTAGGGACAGCCCTTGTAACCGCTCGACTGCATGCGGGAAAAATCGTCCTCATCCATGTCCACCGAGCAGTAATACTGTTCATCATCCTCGTCGTACTCAAGGTAGGCGCAGGTATCGCAGGAGCCGGCCATAATCACCTCACGCCAAGCTCGGTATCGGCCTCTGTCAGGACGCTGTGTTCCTTGATATAGTCGATGATGCTGTCAAGCTCGGTGAACGCCAGGCCGACATAGGTGTCTGCCGCGCCGTAGTAGACGGCGATCCGGCCGGTTGCGGGATCGTGGATCGTCGCGCAGGGGAAGCAGACATTCGGCACGAAGCCGCGCTCTTCATACCAGTCTTCCGGCGTCAGGAGCCAGGTCGAGCAGCGATATTTCACGATCGAGGGATTGTCGATGTCGAGAATCGCGCCGCCGATCGAGTAGACATAGCCGTTACAGGTGCCCGAAACGCCATGGTAGAACAGCAGCCAGCCCTCCGAGGTCTCAATCGGTGCCGCGCCGCCGCCGATCTTCAGAGACTCCCACCATTCACTGCCTTTGCCCATGACATGACGGTGCCTGCCCCAGTAGGTCATATCCGGCGATTCGCTGAGGAAAATATCGCCAAAGGGCGTGTGGCCGGAATCCGAGGGCCTTGAAAGCATCACGAAGTTTCCGTTGATCTTCCGCGGGAAAAGAACAGCGTTCCGGTTGTAGGGAATGAACGGGTTCTCAAGTCTCGTAAAGGTCTTGAAATCGGTTGTTTTCGCCATGCCGATCGACGCGCCGTAGAAATCCTGGCACCAGATGATATAGTAGGTGTCCTCCACCTTCACCAGCCGCGGATCATAGGCGTACTTCGGAAGGAAGGGCTTGCCTTCTTCATCGACAAAGGGAATCTTCTCGCTGTCGATGTTCCAGTGAATCGCGTCCTTCGAACGTCCGAGATAGATCATCGGAATACCGTCGGTCTGCTCGCCGCGGAATACGCCGATAAACTCTTTCCCATAGGGCATGACGGCGCTGTTGAAAATCCTCGCAACGCCCGGTACGGGGTTCCGCTTCACGATCGGATTCTCGCTGTAGCGCCAGATCGGATTGTTCTGAAGCCCTTCCGGCTTCTCCTGCCACGGCATCGGACACTCAAGTGCCGGTGCAATCATCTGATACTTCATGAAGACCTCCTTTATTCATTGATTTTATTGAATGACCGCTGAAAGTTTCTCAATCTCTTCCATGCGCGTTGTCACGCTGCAGACGAAACGGTAAACATTCGAATCCTTGTCATAGGGGCTCCAGTAGCCGAAATTCACGGATTTTTGGAGCTTTTCGGCCTGTTCCTCCGTCATTACAATGAAGCTCTGGTTGGAAACGGTTTCAGGCGCAAGCATGTAGCCATGCTGTCTGAAAACATCCCGAAGCTTTTCGGCGCACCGGACCGCGTTCTCGCTGAGCCGCACATAGAGATTGTCCGTAAAAAGCGTGTCGAACTGCAGCCCGAGGAGAAATCCCTTCGCAAGAAGCGCGCCGTGCTGCTTCATGACCGAGAAGAAATGCTTCGGCGCGCCCTTCGGGAATACCACGGCCTCGCCCATCAGTGCGCCCTGCTTCGTGCCGCCGATATAGAAGGCGTCGCAAAGCGCCGCAATATCCGGAAGGAAAAGATCATTTCCAGGCGTCGCAAGCGCGTAGCCGAGCCGCGCACCGTCCAGGTACAGCCGAAGGTCATAGCGGTCGCAGAGCGTCCGAAGCGTCTGAAGTTCTTCTTTCGTATAAAGTGTGCCGTATTCCGTCGGCTGGGAAACATAGACCGCGCCGGGCCAGACCATGTGATCATGGGTCGGCTCCGCAAGAAATTCTTCACAGAAACGCTCAAGCTCCGCTGCTTCAATCTTTCCGTCTTTCTCGGGAAGCGCAAGCACCTTATGTCCGAGAAGCTCGACAGCTCCCGCTTCGTGCGCATTGATATGGCCGGTCTTTGCGGCGATCACCCCCTCGGCCTTTCCGAGGATCGCATCGAGAACGGTCGCATTGGTCTGCGTTCCGCCTACGAGAAAATAGATTGTTGCATTGGGGCATCCGATCGCTTCCCGGATCTTTTCCTTCGCGCTTTCACAGTACGGATCCTCTCCGTAGCCGCTGGTTTTTTCAGTTCCGACCGCCATGATCCGCTGAAGGATCTCAGGACAGGCAGTTTCTGAATAGTCGTTGACAAATGATAACATGAATGTCCTTTCCGTGTACGTCTTAAGATGTCGCATAGATTGAAACGGCAGCTGTGCCGCTCCCCTACACTATACACCATTCCTGCGGATTTTGGAACCGGTTTTTTATCTTTTTTACGGCGCTGTGAATTGACAATTCCGCTTCCTGACGCTACAATAGATTTCAGAAAAGGCTGATGTATATCCGCCTTGGAAAATGCAGTGCAGTTAGTTTTTTACACAAAGAAAGAGGTGCATTATGGGACTGAAGGATCAGTGGAAGGAAACCGGTAAGGAAATGGGCGAAGCCTTCTCCGGGCTTGGCAAGAATATCATCAGAACCGTTGCAGACGGTGTGGAAAAAGCAACCGACTGGGCACAGCCCGATGACGGGAAGGACGACGGCAGCACCGTTTTCAACGACGGCAGCTGGCGTGAAACCGGCAAGGACTTCGGCGAAGCCTTCTCCGGACTCGGAAAGTCGATTCTCGGAACTGCGAAGGCCGGAAAAGAAAAGGCAGAGGACTTTGCGGAGGACAAGAAGGACGATGCGGCGGATCTGAAGGAAGCCGCAGAGGAAAAGGCCGAGGACGTGAAGGAAGCGGTCGCTGACAAGGCAGAAGACGTAAAGGAAGCCGTTTCGGATAAGATCGAAGACCTGAAGGGCTGATTCACATGCCCATGAAAAATCCGGGAAACTGGTGCATTTTTCAGCACCGGCTTCCCGGATTCTTTTTATATGTCGTGCTCGTCCCTGAGATGGGCCTTGAGCTTTTCAAAGGTCTCATCCGAAAGATCATGCTCGATCTTGCAGGCATCATCCTCCGCAGTTTCCGGGTTGACGCCGATCGTCACGAAAAACGTTGTCAGCAGGCGATGACGCTCGCCGATCTTTTGCGCGATCTCCTCTCCTTTCGGAAGAAGGATGATCTGGCCGTTCTCCTCCATGCGGATACAGCCGCTTTCCCGGAGCTTTTTCATCGCGACGGAAACGCTTGGCTTACTGAAGCCCAGTTCAGCCGCCACGTCAACGGACCGTACAATACGCTTCTTCTCCTGAAGAAAAAGAATGGTTTCAAGGTAATCCTCTGCCGATTTATAAATATTCATCCTCGGCTCCTTTCTGCCTGCTAAATGCAAAAGCGGTTTATTTCACGCTGAAAAGAATGTCTCCATAGGTTGGGAAGGGCCAGTATTTCCGGGCAGTGTAGCGTTCCGCCTCGTCACAGTCCTCCCGAAGCGCGCGCATTCCGTAGAAGACGCGGTCACGGATCCAGGTGGATTTCTCCATGATGTCACGGACCTCGCTGCTCTTTTTCACCGCTTCCTCCAGAAGATCGGTCTTGTCGCTGATCGACTGCAGAAGCGCCGAGAGCTTCCCGGAAAGCTTCTTCTCATAGGCATTCGGGATGCCGACCATCTCCTTCTCGCGCGTCGAGCGGGCAAGCTCCAGAGAAGCAGTTTCGACTGCCGGAAGAATCTCGCGCCGCACCATATCGATCATCGTATTGGCTTCGATCACGATCGTCTTGCAGTAGTTGTCGAGACGGATCTCACAGCGGGAACGGATTTCATTCTCCGTAAAGACACCGACCGACTCGTACATCCGGATATTTTTCTCATCCAGCATGTGCGGCAGCGCATCCGGCGTCGTATCGTAACGGCAGAGTCCGCGCACCTCGGTGGCTTCCCGGATCCACTCTTCGCCGTAGCCGTTTCCGTTGAAAATAATCCGCTTATGCTTGCGGAAGGTTTCCTGAAGAAGCGCATGCAGCTCCTGTTCAAAATCCGCTGCGCCCTCCAGACGGTCCGCGAAAATGCGGAGCGTGTCCGCAACGACACTGTTCAGGACAATGTTCGAGCTTGCGACCGAGTCGGAGGAGCCGACCGAGCGGAACTCGAACTTGTTGCCGGTAAAGGCAAAGGGCGAGGTGCGGTTGCGGTCCGTCGTGTCGCGGCGGTACTTCGGCAGCACCTTCAATCCGCCCGGACGCATGCGGTGCATGGTCTCGCTGCTGTAGGGCTTGTCATTTTCGATGGCCTCGATCACCGAAGTGATCTCATCGCCGAGGAAGATCGAAATGATCGCGGGCGGGGCCTCCATCTGGCCGAGTCTGTGGTCATTTCCGGCCTTCGCCACCGAGATCCGAAGAAGATCCTGATAATCGTCGACCGCCTTGATCGTTGCCGCAAGGAACAGAAGGAAACGCATATTCTCGTGCGGCGTCGAGCCCGGAGAAAGCAGATTCTCTCCCTGATCGGTCGAGACGGACCAGTTATTATGCTTGCCGGAGCCGTTGACGCCCTTGAAGGGCTTCTCATGCAGCAGGCAGACCATTCCGTGCTTCTCTGCAACCGTCTTCATCAGCTCCATCGTGATCTGGTTGTGATCGGTCGCGATATTGGTTGTCGTGTAGATCGGTGCCAGCTCATGCTGCGCAGGCGCCGCTTCATTGTGTTCGGTCTTGGCAAGGATGCCGAGCTTCCAGAGCTCCCGGTCCAGCTCCTTCATGAAGGCCTCGACCCGGGGCTTGATGGAGCCCTCGTAGTGATTGCTGAGTTCCTGGCCCTTCGGCGGCTCTGCCCCGAAAAGCGTCCGTCCGGTGTAGATCAGGTCGCGGCGCTTCTCATAGACCTCGCGGTCGATCAGGAAATACTCCTGCTCTGCGCCGACCGAGGGACGCACACATTTCACATCGTCATTTCCGAAAAGCCGCAGGATTCGAAGAGACTGCCGGTTCAGCGCCTCCATGGAACGAAGAAGCGGCATTTTCATATCGAGGGCCTCGCCGGAATAGGCGGAGAAGGCCGTCGGAATATACAGCGTATTGCCCTTGATGAAGGCGTAGGAGGTCGGATCCCAGGTCGTGTAGCCGCGCGCTTCGAAGGTCGCGCGAAGGCCGCCCGATGGGAAGGAGCTCGCGTCGGACTCGCCCTTGATGAGCTCTTTTCCGGAAAACTCCATGATCACGCCGCCGTCTGCGGTCGGGGATATGAAGCTCTCATGCTTCTCCGCCGTAATGCCGGTCAGCGGCTGGAACCAGTGGGTGAAATGCGTCGCCCCATGCGCAACGGCCCAGTTTTTCATCGCGTCCGCCACTGCATTTGCGCAGGACACGTCGAGCTTCGCGTTTTCGTCGATCGTCAGCCGGAGCATCCGGTAGACCTCCGGGCTCAACATTTCGCGCATCACGCTGTCGTCAAATACCATACATCCGAAATATTCGGGAATTGTTTCCATAAAGTACCTCTCGATGTCAGTGTCTTTTCCCATTATACATGAGAACCACGAAAATGCCAAGTCCCTTTCGCGCAGAAATCGGCGGGAAAACGGTCAGAAGCCGGCCCGTTTCATCAGGACGGGCCCGTTTTCTCTGAACCAGCGGACGGAGGCCTTGTAGTCCGGGAGGATCGAATCCACGAGCTTCCAGAAGGCCTGGGAATGATTCATCTCGCGAAGATGGCACAGCTCGTGCACGACAACATAGCGCCGTTCTCTTTCCGGGGCCAGAAGAAGGAGGACGTTGAAGTTCAGATTGCCCTTCTCGGAGCAGCTGCCCCAGCGGGACCGAAGAAGCTTCACGCGAATCCCGCGGCTTCGCACCTGAAGAAGCGGCTCGTATTCGCGAACAAGGGCCGGAAGTTCCTCCGCAGCCCGCAGAAAAAGCGCCTTCAGCTCTTCTTCCGAGAGAAGTGCCTCTTCTTCGGCCGTTTTTTGGGCCTTTTCCTGCTTTTCCAGTGTTTTCTGTATCCATGTCCGCTTTTCGCTGATAAAGGCCTCTATGACCCCTTTTGGCATCTTATACGACGCCCGAACGATCAGTGCGCCGTCCCGGACCTGAAGGCCGAGCGTTTTTCTTCTGCTTCTGATCAGTCTGTAAGGAATCCTGTCCCTGTTTATCATAGCCATTCGTCATCCAGGCACACGAAGTCCCGGCTCTCCTGCAGGGGAATTCTTCGGCTATCCACCTGATCCACGCGGATCCAGGTGCCGCGTTCAATCGCCGGAATCAGCCGATGCAGCTGCTCCTCCGTGCCTTCCGCCTCCATTTCCACCGAACCGTCTGCGCGGTTTCTCACAAAGCCCGTGATTCCGAGGCTCTGTGCCGCATGCATCGCCCGGTAGCGGAATCCGACGCCCTGCACACGTCCGTAGATCATGTAATGTATTCTGATGCGATTATTTTCCATCATACTCCGTCAGTTCTTTCCGGTACGCCTTCATCTCCTCGTCCTCGGGACAGATCTGAAGGCAGTAGCCGATCCGCCCGAGAAGTCCGCGAAGATAGGCCGCCCGATCCTTCTGCTCCCCGTCTTTTCTGTGCTGAAGATGATCCTCCAGCCCGTATTTTCTGATATAGTACATCTCCTGCCGGATCTTTTTCCGGTAGGCGGGCGGCGTGTTCAGCCGCGCATTTACCGTAAGGCCAGTCACCGTCTGCCGCTGCCCCTGCCTGATCACGACGGTTTTCCTCCGGTTGACAAAAAAGCCCATGCCCCGAAGCGTCTCCGTCACGAAGCGGATGACCTCTCCCGGTTCAAATTCCCCCGAAAAGCTCATATCGTCACAGTAGCGGCTGTAGCTGATCCCGGCCCCTCTGCAGAAATTGCCGACTTTCGTGTCAAAATCATACAGGATGAGGTTACTGATCGCAGGAGAGGTCACCGCGCCCTGCGGAAGCTCATTCACACCGTAGCACAGTGTTGTCAGAAGCACGCGGAGATTTTCCGCATAGATTTCGGCAGGAAAGGCCTTCTCCTTCACATCCTTATAAAGCACAGAGTCGAAGAAATGTGAAATGTCCATTTTAAGAAGCACAGGCTTTCCGACGTGCATCTGCGCGTTTCTTCGAATTCCCCTTCCGGGCACATAGGAGGACGTGTAAAAGGAGACCGGCATCGCAAGAAGAAGCCGCTCATAGATCCGCCGCTGGACCGTTTTCAGAAGTTCATCCGGGACCATCAGGGTTCTTCTCGCGCCGTCCTTTTTAGGGATCTTCACCTTCCGGTAGTGCTTTTCGATGCTGTTGCTGAGAGAATACAAAAGCTTCGGACTCAGCTCAAGATCCGAACAAAGGGAGGAAAGTTCACGATAGACGATCATGCTGCTTTCCTCCCTTCCTTTTTCTGGACACCACTTTTGCATATCAGAAATGGCGAAGCTGTAGAGAAGCACATGAAATGTGCACCATCCTACAGCGCAGCCTTCTGATGAACGCGCAGCGTTCTGCTTTATCCTTCCCGTTTCACGGATCCGACTCGGCCCCGTGTTCAAAAGACAATTTCGCGACGGTCCTTTGAAATACGCTGGTGTCTTGATTCGGAGTGTAGCACAGGATCCGGGATTACGCAAGCAAATGGTGAACTACTCGCAGATTGAATCTACGAGCTTCTGGGATCGGCCGTCGAAACGGCGTCCCGTCTTTTGATTGCGCTCAATGCGGCTTACTCATGACTGCAACCATGACGCGCAAGATATAACGCCTATCCCCGCCCGAACCGGACGGTTGATATGCCGTTGATGACAGGAACCCCCGTTTTTACGGCAACAACGGTTTATGATAGCCGCTTTTGCGGTTACGCAGCTTTGTTCTGCTCCCGGAAAAGGCGAAGGCCCTCCCGCTGAATGTTCAGAGCCGCCTGCCAGTCCCTGTCTATCAGGCTTCCACAGTGCGGGCAGATATACAAACGGTCAGAAAGCGTAAGGCCTTCATGTTTCCCGCCGCAGCGAATACAGGTCTTAGACGAAGGATACCACCTGTCAACCCTGATAAGATGTTTCCCATAACGTAAACACTTTCGGCTCAACATGGCAACAAACATCCCCCATCCGGCATCGTGTACGGATTTTCCGAGATTTAGACTCTGTGACATGGCTTTCATGTTCAGGTCCTCAATACAGATAACATCGTACATCTGCACCAGGTTGTAGGAGAGCTTTTCCAGGAAGTCCCGCCTCTGTCTTGTGATTTTACTATGAATCGAAGCGATGCGTTTCTTCTGACGATTATAGTTGTTGCTACCTCTCTG
>CAMOZF010000039.1 GCA_946630765.1 uncultured Lachnospiraceae bacterium
CTGGCCTGCGATCAGATCGTGGAAAAAATGGCGCAGGAATTCGGCAAAGACCCGGCGATCTTCTCGTGATTCCGAGAAAAGGCGAAGGCATTGACGCGCTGATTCTCTGTGAAACCGCCTTCAGAGAAGCTTCGATCACGCTGAAGCACCCGATGAAGAATCTCCTTACCGGCGAAACACTGGAAGGCCGCATCACCGTCGCCCCCTATGACGTCATGGTGCTGGTATCCTGAGCGGTGATTAGACGGCCGTTTTTGGCATTTTGTCAAAAATGATGAAAAAAGCAGGAAAATTTCGTGGATTTTCACGGAATTTCCTATGGAATTTGTCGAGTCACTGTGCTAAACTTAATCTAATTTTCCAATAACGGCTTTTCATGAGAAATGAGGGCCGGGAAAGGTCCGCATGCAGATAGACCCCTTCGTGCGGGCGGGAAAACAGATTATATGTGGAGGAGAAACAAGATGAAGAAACTGCTTGTACTTGCGCTTTCCATGGCGCTCGCGCTCACGATGCTTGTAGGGTGCTCCTCCGGAGGCAGCAGTCAGAAGACTACTGCTCAGGTAATCGACATCGACCTTACTGATGAGGAATATGCATTTGGTGTCGACAAGGACCAGCCGGAGCTTCTTACGAGTGTCAATGAGATTATTGAAAAGATGATGTCAGACGGACGATTCGATGAGATCTGCGACAGATACTTCGGAGACGGCACACCGGTTGCGGTTAAGTCTGGCACGCTTGACAGCTCAAAGGACCAGCTCGTTGTTGCGACAAACGCAGCATTTGAGCCCTTTGAATACAAAAACGGCGACTCTTACTACGGTATCGATATGGAAATCGCCCAGGTGATCGCTGACGAACTGAAGCTCGAACTGGTCATCGCCGATATGGACTTTGACGCCGTATGCCTTTCGATCGGCCAGCACAAGGCAGACATCGCGATGTCCGGCCTTACGGTCCGCGAAGACCGCAAGGAGCATGTGGACTTCACGACTTCCTATTACAATGCTTCCCAGAAGCTGATTGTCAAGTCCGGAGACGATACCTTTAAGGATCTGAAGACCGCGGAGGAGATCGAAGCGAAGCTGAAGAGCCTTTCCGGCATCAAGATCGGCGTTCAGAACGGCACCACCGGCCAGTTCTATGTTCAGGGTGACGAAGACTGGGGATTCGAAGGCCTCGGTTGCGAATGCATCGGCTATAAGAATGGTTCCCTTGCCGTACAGGATCTGCTGAACGGCAACATCAACTACGTCATCATCGATTCCGCACCTGCTGCGGCTATCACGAAGGCGATCAACGCTCTTCGCTGATCGAAACACGTAATTAACCGGCGAGGCAGAGCTTAGCGCCTGTCCCGCCGGTTATACTTTTCAGAAAAGGTATTCCCTATGAGTTTTGGAAAAAATATAGATACCTTTCTCAGGTATTTTCTGGACGCCGGCGCCTACCGCGAGGTGCTTACCGGTCTGAAGAACACTGTAATCATCGCGGTTCTGGGCCTTCTGATCGGTATCGTGATCGGTACGCTGATCGCCGCTGTCCGGGTCGCACCCAAATACAAGCGCCTGCCGCGGGTGCTCAATAAGATCTGCGACGTCTATGTGGCCGCTTTCCGCGGCACCCCGATCGTTGTGCAGCTTCTGGTATTCTACTTCGTGCTGTTCCCGCTGCTGCAGCTAAGAATTACCGGCATGCAGGTTTCCATCCTGGTATTCGGCCTGAATTCCGGCGCCTATGTTTCGGAAATCATGCGCTCCGGCATCCAGTCCGTGGATCCCGGGCAGATGGAGGCCGGCCGCTCTCTCGGCCTCGGCTTCATTACAACCATGCGCGTCATCGTGATTCCGCAGGCTGTCAAAAACATCCTGCCGACATTAGGCAATGAGTTCATCGCCCTGATCAAGGAAACTTCGGTTATCAGCTTCGTCGGCGCGCTGGATCTTTACGTCGCATTCAACCGTATCGGCTCCAACAGCTACGAATTCATGGTGCCCTATACTGTCATGGCCCTGATCTATATCGTGATGGTGCTTCTGATCTCTCTGGGGATCCGCGTGATGGAAAGGAGGTTTGCAAGAAGTGATCGACGTCATTAATCTGCAAAAAAAGTTTGGTGATAATATCGTTCTCGACGGCATTGACCTCCATGTCGACAAAGGCGACATCATGTGCATCATCGGCCCCTCCGGCTCCGGCAAATCCACGTTTCTGCGCTGCCTGAACTGCATGGAGGATCCCGACGGCGGACAGATCATTTTCGACGGAACCGATATCGCCGACATGCATGTCGACATCAACCTTCACCGCCGGAAAATGGTCATGGTTTTCCAGCATTTCAACCTGTTCAACAACAAAACGGTGCTGCAGAATATCATGCTTGCCCCGGTGCTTCTGAGGACGCAGGACCTGAGGAAGCAGAAAAAGAGCGAACGCACGACGACCAAGAAGGAAATCAAGGCGCAGGCGCAGAAAAAGGCCATGGAGCTTCTGACGAGGATCGGCCTTCAGGAATACGCCAATGCCTATCCTTCCACACTTTCCGGCGGCCAGAAGCAGCGTGTCGCGATCATCCGCGCGCTTGCCATGGATCCGGAGGTGATCCTTTTCGACGAGCCGACCTCCGCGCTCGATCCGGAAATGGTCGGCGAGGTGCTCGACCTGATGAAGGACCTTGCGCACGAAGGAATGACGATGATTGTCGTCACCCACGAGATGGGCTTTGCCCGCGAAGTCGCGAACAAGGTCATCTTCATCGACGGCGGCAAGATCCGCGAGATGGCTCCGCCGGCCGAGTTTTTCGGCAATCCGAAGGACCCGCGCCTTCAGGAATTCCTGTCAAAGGTACTTTAAAAATACGGAAAGCCCCATGCCACAGAGGACAACGCAGAAGGCGTCCTTTGGCGGTGTGGGGCTTTTTTACTTATATACATTCCCATCAATAACTCAGCCCGAAGCCGCGCTCGTAAATGATCGCTTCCCCGGGGCGGGCGTCTTCTGTTACTTCGGGGATCCGGACCGGGAGCTGTCCCCGGGGGGTGTTTCCGCCGAAAACAGTCACAAGTGCCGCGGGAAGATTGGGACCGTACTGTGTACATTCTGAAGAAGCATGATCCGGGTATTCGGGCATGCCGCGCGCGCAGAAGCAGGCCAGAATCGCGTCCGCGCCGGGGTAGCGGGCCGTGTCATAGGGAAGCTGAGCACTTAGAAGCACAAAGTCCTTCCCGGATTCCTTTGCGGCCTTGATCATCGCATCCAGACAGGAGGCTCTTGCGGCGCTGTGTGAAAGCTCGCCCCAGGAATACATGGTCGAGATGCCGACCACAAGCTCCGCGTTTCCGATCTGCTGGACCGCTTCCTGCGGAGTAAGCGCGGCATAGCTGAATGCACGGATGACCGCACCCTCCGGAAGCGCGCCGCTCTCCCGAAGCTTTTCCTCCGCATAGCGCACCGACTGAAGCTGCGTGTCGTAGGGACAGGCCACGACCGCCTCCCGTACATTTTTCGCAGGAAGCAGGCCGCCGTCGTTTTTCAGAAGTGTCACCGCAGCCTTTGCGATCTCCCATTCGATTTCATGATGCGCTGCACTTCCGATCCCGCTTTGCGGATCAGCTTCATCACGCTCCGCCTCTTCCCGGAAGCCCGGAAGAAGTCCGTAGCGGCCTTTCAGAAGAAGAATCCGTTCTGCGGCCTCGTCAATCCGCGCGAGCGGCACCTCTCCGCTTTCCACGAGCGCTTCAATCCCGCTGACATAGGCCTTGAGCGCCTGGATATTTTCCGCGTTTTTCAGATCGCCGGGCATCAGGAGAAGATCCACGCCCGCATTCAGCGCGCGCTTTGCGATCTCCATTGTTGAGAAATGTGCGCTGACCGCGCCCATATAGAGGGCATCCGTCGTCACGACCCCCTGGAATCCGAGCTCTTCCCGGAGGAGTTTCGTAATGATTTCATAAGAAAGTGTCGCGGGAAGTGAGATCTCCTGCGCACTGTCCAAGGAAATTACGGTCTCCGTTTCGATCATCGGATAACAGATATGGGCTGTCATCACGATATCAGCCGATTCACAGGCCGCCGCAAACGGCTGCAGCTCAAAGCTTCTCAGCTCGTCCAGACTTTTTCCAATCACCGGCAGTCCGCTGTGACTGTCGGTTTTGGTATCCCCGTGTCCCGGGAAATGCTTCACGGCCGCCGCCGTTTTGGCCCGGTGCAGGCCGCCGATGTAGGCTTCTGTCAGCACCGCGGCCATTTCCGGATCATCAGAGAAGGAACGCACGCCGATGATCGGGTTTTCGGGGTTGCTGTTGACGTCCGCATCCGGCGCAAAATCGATATGGATTCCCAGCTCATGAAGCTCCGAGCCGATCACAAAGGCTGCCTGTTCGGTATAGGCCGGGTCTGCGGCCGCGCCGAGCGCCATATTGCCGGGCATCATGGTTCCTTTTGCGAGCCGGGTCACATAGCCGCCCTCCTGGTCTGTCGCAAGAAGAAGTCCCGACGTCGCTCCGCCGAGGGCATTCGCCTCCTGCAGATCCCGGGAGAGCTTCTTCGTGCCCTCCACCGTCCGGAGACTCTCCTCAAAAAGGATCAGACCGCCGAGCTTCAGCTCCGAAATCGCCGCCCGCTGCTCCGAAGACAACAGTTCAGAACTGTAGGAGCCATTCTCATACTGATACACCCGGAGCGCGGGCATCAGAAGCTGTCCGATCTTTTCTCTGAGCGTCATTTCCTTCATCAGCTGCCGCACAACTTCCATTCGCGCCTCCTCGTCTTTTCGGGCCTGTTCTTTTTGAAGTTCTTCCTCGGAAAGCGTAGAGAGGTCTTCTGTCTCCGAAACACTCTCCTCACTGTCCGCCTGTTCTTCCGTGGACTTTCCGGTTTCTTCCCCTGTTTCCGTTTCTGTACGCGCCGCTGTTTCCGGGACGGTCGTCGGCATTTCGGAGGAATACGAATTCTCAAACTCAGAAGCTGAGGTCTCTGCCTGCTTCGGCGCGCTGCAGCCGAAAAGGACCAAAAGAAGCCCTGTCATCATCCATGCCGTCCATCGACGGAAACACAGCCTTTTCATCCTCTCACACGCTCCTTCCGCTTCTTTATGAACTCAGCGGCCCTTTCAGACCGCTGAATCGCCCGTTTTCAGGCTTTTACTCAGTTCAACGCTAAAATATACACGAATTGTGCAAAAAGGCTTTAAAACGCCTTTTAAGCGTCTTCACGCTTATTCACAGATCAGTTCCAGTGCGGTGCAGGTTTCTCCGCTGAGCTTTTCACTGTAAGCATCGGGCTGCGAGGCGCCGGCATAGACCGTAAAGGCACCGGCCTCATAGAAGCGTTCTCCGTCGTCGGAGATGCAGGAGAAGGCCTTCGCGGGCAGCAGCTCCTTCACTTCCACGGATTCTCCGGCCGGAACATGGACATGCCGGAAGCCTGCCAGGCGGTACTTCGGATTCGGCACCGAAGCCTCCTGATCGCGCACATAGAATTCCACAACCGTATCCGACGAAACCGCCGATTCATTTTTCACGGTAACGGAAACCGGCACGCCCGTACCCGCATTCAGCGAAGCGCGTGTCGGCGCGGCATCCGGCTCGGAAACGTGAAGATTCGAGAAATCAAACTTCGCGTAGCTGAGTCCGTAGCCGAAAGGATACAGCGGCTCGCCCGTGAAATATTTATAGGTGCGCTCGGTCATATTGTAGTCGGTGAACTCGGGAAGCTCGGTGCTTTCCCTGTAGAATGTCAGCGGAAGCTTTCCGGAGGGGCTGACCTTCCCAAGAAGAATGTCCGCTACGGCCTTTCCGCCGAAGGCGCCCGGGTACCAGGCCTGAAGGATCGCGGCCGCGCCTTCATCTGCTTCGGCAAAATCCATCGCGGAACCGGTCATGTTAATCAGTACCACCGGCTTATTGGTCGCAAGCGCAGCCTTGACCAGCTCGCGCTGGCAGGCCGGCAGGAGAAGATCGCTCTTATCGCCGACCGCGTCGCCCTCTTCGCCCTCGATCGTTTCATCAAGACCGGTGACGACGATCAGAAGGTCGGAGCGTCTCGCCATGATCGCAACCTCCGCAAGACAGTCCTGCTTGCCGTTTCCGTCGTTCTCCCGAAGATCCGAGCCCTCGGAATACAGGACCTTTACGCCCGGCAGCGCCTCACGGATGCCCTGAAGCACCGAAACATAGGCGTTGGCCTTTCCGTGATAATTGCCTTCAAGCACCCGGATCGAGGCCGCGTTCGGTCCGCAGACTGTCACACAGTGCAGCTTTTCCGGGTTCAGCGGCAGGATTCCGTCATTTTTCAGAAGCACGATCGATTCATGCGCCATCCGAAGGTTCAGCTCCCGCGCTTCTTCCGTGTCCACGTCGTCGTAGGAAAGTTCGTCCCAGGGCGTCTTCTGATCAAACATTCCGAGCCGCATGCGGATCGTCATCAGCCGCACGGCGGACTCCCGGACCGTCTCCTCGGAAACGTAGCCCTTTTCCACAGCCATCTGCACAAATTCATACACCTGGCCGCAGTTCAGATCGCAGGTGTTCTCGAGCGCCAGCTTCACCGACTCGAGCGGATTGTCGGTCACCTTATGATGCGCATGGAAATCGAAGATCGCCCAGCAGTCGGAGGTCACATAGCCCTTGAAGCCCCATTTTTCACGAAGTGTCTTTCGAAGCAGCGTCTCCGATCCGCAGCAGGGCTCGCCGTTTGTCCGGTTATACGCGCCCATGAAGCCCGCGACGCCGGCCTTTGCAAGCGCCTCGAACGCCGGAAGGTAGGTCTCCTCCATATCCCGCGGGGAAGCCTTGGCGTCAAACTCATGGCGCAGATTTTCCGGTCCCGAATGCACCGCGAAATGCTTCGCGCAGGCCGCGGATTTCAGGTATCTCGGATCGTCGCCCTGCAGTCCCTTCATGAAGGCAAGGCCCATCCGCTCCGTGAGATACGGATCCTCTCCGTAGGTTTCCTGGCCGCGTCCCCATCTCGGATCGCGGAAGATGTTGATATTCGGCGTCCAGAAAGTCAGGCCCTTGTAAATCCCGTGGTCCCCCTCTTTCTGGTACTCATTGTACTTGCCGCGCGCCTCAGTAGAGGCCAGATCCGCCACCTCGTGCAGCAGTTCATCGTCAAATGACGCCGCCATGCCGATGGTCTGCGGAAAGACTGTGGCAAGTCCAGAGCGCGCCACGCCGTGCAGCGCCTCATTCCACCAGTTGTAATCCGGTACACCGAGCCGCGGAACACCACCGGCCGGATGCAGCAGCTGAAGCGCGCATTCCTGAAGCGTCATACGGGACACGAGATCCTCCGCACGCTCCGTGAAGTCCAGCGATTCATCCAGATACTTCTTGTACGCTTCCATAGTACCCTCCCTCAAAATATTATTTCACGATATTCAGCTCCGCCTTTTCATCAGCGGTAAAAAGTTCTGTTTTTCCCTCCGAAAGGTAAACCGTCCGCCCGGAATGTGCCGCATCTGCTGCCCCTTCCTCTCCGAAAACAGCTGCGCCGGAAAGCGCCGCACCGCTCTTTGTGAGCCGCTGATCCAGTGCTTCCGAAGATTCGGCCGTAAAAAGCTTCATGCAGTCATAAGCCGCCGCCACAATATCACCGTCCTCGGAATAGCCGAAGGCCGTACTGACAAATGCCGGCCCCTCCAGCGGATTATACCACGGATTTCTGTAAAGCACCGGGCCCGCATCATTCTCCTGGATCGCGTAATACCCGACCTCCTCTTCTCCGTTCATCGAGAAGACCTGCAGCATGCTGTAAACACTCTGAGGAGTTACAGGCAGCGATCCGAAGACCTCCGCCTCTCCTTCAGGAAATCCGTAGAAAAGATATTCTCCCTTATTCCACGAAGACAGCGCGATCGACAGCCCCGATTCTGTCTGAATATAGCCGTTTCCCCAGCCGCCCTCCTGAAGGGCGTCTCTCAGGATCCGAAGCATATAGGCGTCGTGAAGAAGCCCGAGATCCAGCACACAGTCCGCGAGCTCCAGCCGGTCCCGCGCCTCTTTATATTCATCCGAGAGCTTCAGACAGGCGGTCTTTTTTCCGTCGTCCGCGAGCTCCAGTGAGAAATTATCCGGATTATTCACAAGATCAAATGTTTTCTGCAGCCGCTCAGCGCTGTCACTGTTGGCTGCGGGGTCGAACTCCGCCGCGTCATAGAGCACCGTAATTTCGCTCCAGATTTTTCGGTACGCGCCCGAAAACAGATTGAAGCCGTCCCCCTCCCCGGTCTTCTCCAGCGCATCCTTTAGAACCGCATACAGCTCGTCACTGATCTCCACGGTCTCCCCGGGATGCTGCGAAAGATATGCGAGGTTCTGGTAGCCGGTATATAGATTCTCCGGGTCCAGCGTACGGTACGCACGCGAAAGCGTCGAGCTGTAAAGGCTCTTCAGCGCATTCATATCGGTCCGGATCTCAGCGGACGAGCCCGAAAAATAGTACTTCAGCGTCACGCCGCTCCGGTACAGAACGGCTTCTTCGCCTTCCTCCACATATTCCACAGTGTAGAGGCCGGTTTCCTTGTGGCCGATCCTCGTCACGCCGAAGGTGAAGGCCGCAACCGCAAAGGCAAGCACAAGTATAAACAGGATCAGACGGGGCGTGTAATTCCCGTCGCTCACATCAAATAATTTTTTCAGTTTCTTTTTCATCTTTATATCGCTCAAAAAAACGGGGCATTTGTTGAAAAATGCCCCGTTTTCACACAGACTCGTTTATTCTCCCGCAAAACGGATCTTTTTGTACTCTTCAATCTCAGAAGGACTTCCGAAAACAAAATGACCGTTTCCAAGGTCAGTCAGCTCCGGCTGTTCCTTCGAATAATCATGCATATCCGGAGAGTAAACGAGAAGCTTCTTCACTTTTTCGATCTTCGGATCCGGTACAGGAATCGCGGAGATCAGGGACTTAGTATAGGGATGCAGCGGATAGCTGAAAAGCTCTTCCGTTTCTGCAATCTCCATGATGCGTCCCTTGTAGATAACGACGATACGATCGCTGATAAAACGGACGATCGACAGGTCATGCGCGATGAAAAGGTAGGTAAGTCCTCTTTCACGCTGGAACTTTTTCAGGAGGTTCAGGACCTGCGCACGAATCGAAACGTCGAGTGCCGAGATCGGTTCGTCGGCGATGATGAATTCCGGATCCATGACGATCGAACGTGCCAGACCGACACGCTGACGCTGTCCGCCGGAGAACTCGTGCGGGTATCTCGTGAGATGCTCCGGCAGAAGGCCGACGTCCTTCGTCACCTTCTCAACCTTCGCGATACGGTCCTTCTCATCCTTGTACAGATGGAAGTTGTACAGGCCTTCGGAGATGATATACTCGATCGTTGCACGCTCATTCAGAGAAGCCGCCGGATCCTGGAAAATCATCTGGATCTTACGGATGACCTCACGGTCTTCTTTTCTGGAAAGCCTGCCGGAAATTTTCTTTCCGTCATAGTAAATCGCACCGGCGGAGCAGGGATTGATACGGATAATCGCACGGCCGATCGTGGTCTTGCCGGAACCGGACTCGCCGACGAGCGACAGTGTTTCACCCTTGTAGATATCAAAGCTTACATTATCGACGGCCTTGAAGGTTTTCTTGCCCTGTTTGAAGACAACATCCAGATTCTGGACGGACAGGAGTACTTTTTTCTCATTCTGTTCCATTTGCTGCCTCCTCTCCAAGATTTACATAGCTCTTCAGCATCTTTTCATGCAGGTTCTGGATATTCTTCGGCGCCTCGGTCTTGGGTGCTCTGGGATCCAGCAGCCAGGTCTTGGCATAATGGGTCTCGCTCACCTGGAACATCGGCGGCTCCTTGACAAGGTCAATGGCCATTGCGTACTGGTTACGCGGCGCAAAAGCATCACCGACAATCTTATTGTAAAGAGACGGCGGTGTGCCCGGAATCGAGAACAGGTCGGTTCCTTTTTCCGCGAGCTGCGGCAGCGAGGAAAGAAGCGCCCAGGTGTAGGGATGCTTCGGATCGTAGAAGATCTCCTCAACCGTACCGATTTCAACGATCTGGCCGCCGTAGAGAACGGCAACACGCTCCGCAACGTTCGCAACAACGCCAAGGTCATGCGTAATGTAAACGGTCGTGAATCCGAGCTCGTGCTGCAGGTCCTTGATCAGACGGATAATCTGCGCCTGGATCGTCACGTCAAGTGCGGTCGTCGGCTCGTCGCAGATCAGGATCTTCGGCTGGCAGGACAGAGCGATCGCGATAACGATACGCTGTCTCATACCGCCGGAATACTCGAAGGGATAGTCGTTGAAACGCTTTTCAGGTTCAGGAATACCAACCTTCGCCATAATATCAATCGTACGCTTCCTGGCTTCGGCGTCCGAGCACTTCTGGTGCTTCTTGACAACCGTCATGATCTGCTTGCCGATCGTGATAACCGGGTTCAGCGAGGTCATCGGGTCCTGGAATACCGTTGCGATACGCGCACCGCGGATCTGCTGCCAGTCATTGGCAAGCTTGATCTTGGCACAGTCGATGATCGCATAACCGTGAAGAACCTTCTGGGCTTCGTCGTAGGAGCGGTACTCCACACGGAAAGCCGC
>CAMOZF010000040.1 GCA_946630765.1 uncultured Lachnospiraceae bacterium
GTTCTGCCGGATGACGAAAGGCTTGCCCTCCGCAAGGTTCCGTTCCACTTCCTCCTTCGAAAGATCGAGACAGTGTTTATCGTAGACGCGGATTTCCTTGCCGTCCTCGCCGACCTTTGTCCTGAGGGAATTCAGCCGTTCCTCGGTGCAGAAGCAGTAATAAGCCTCGCCCTTGTCGATCAGCTTTTTCGCGTATTTCATATAGATGCCGGCCTTCTGCCGCTCGGACTGCACATAGGGGCCGCAGCCGCCGTCCTTATCCGGGCCTTCGTCATGCTTCAGGCCGGTTTTTTCCAGCGTGCGGTTGATAATGTCCACTGCGCCTTCCACATAGCGCTCCTGATCGGTATCTTCAATCCGGAGCAGGAAGTCGCCGTTTTCGTGCTTCGCGATCAGGTATGCATAAAGCGCCGTTCTGAGATTTCCTACATGCATCCGTCCCGTCGGACTCGGCGCAAAGCGGGTACGGATCTTTCCTTCTTCAAACTGCATTTCTTTCTCCTCATCTTCTATTTCCGGAAGCGTCCAGGCATCCGGATCCTTCTCTTCTCCCCCGTTCGTGAGCTCTTCGGCCTGTTTGACATAGGGCTTGAAAATATGGTTCAGGATGTAGGAATCCAGGTACACAATCAGTCCGTAGCCCAGAAGAAGCAGCGGGATGAAATTGAACCACAGAACGATGAAATAGACGCCTGCAAAGAGCACAAGCATCACAAAGGTCCAGCCGATATGTCGGATCGACATGAAGAAAGCGTTGGATATTGTCGTTCTGACCGTATTCACGAAGCGGGACTGCAGCGCAAAAACATACTGAAGCGTCATTGCGTAAATGATCAGCATGCCGATGTCAATTGCCCAGAGCACATTGTAAAGCGTGCCGACGCTCCGGTTTGCCGTATAGAACCACAGGCCGTAGCCGAGAAGCACGCCGACCACCAGGAAAATCAGTCCGAGAATGATGCCCTGCTTCATGTTTTCCTTAAATGAGCGGAAAAAGGCCCGGACATAGTGGGCGTCTTCGTCCCGGACATCGCGCATCATCGCATAGTACAGCGCGGTCGTTGCGGGACCGAAGGTCACAATCGGTATACAGCATACAAGCCAAATAATGTGCAGAATAAAAGCGTCAAAAAGCTTTCCGACAAACTGCCATACCGGGTTGTTCAGATCAAATATTCGTTTCATATAACACCTCTGATTTGCGCAGCGAAAATCCGGCCGCTGCGGTCATAACTCTGTTATCATACCATAAAGTCCCCCGCTTTTTCAAGGGCGCGTGAACATTGTATGGAACATTTAACAGTTTTTTCATGTTTTCACCGTTCTCTTTTTCGGGAAAATATGGTAAAATCATCTGCGGACAGTGTTTTTGACGTCCGGGAAAGGAATTTATCATGGCAGATATCTACGGAGAAGGAAGTAATTCAAAGAAGCAGTGGGACAAGCTCAAGGGCGCGCCCATGAAGGATAAAGTCAAGTACATCGCGCAGTATTACGGCATCGCGATACTGGCGGTCGTGGTCGGTATCGTATTTATCGTTTCACTGGTGCGGTCGATCATCTACAATTCGATTCCGAATATCATTTCCGTGGAAGCCTACTCCTCCGTCCTTTCGGAGGACGTTGAGGACGTCATGCTCGAAAAGCTCAGCACGGCGCTTCAGGTGGATCCTTCCGATTATCACATTGCCTTTACAAGCTCTCTTGTGAGCGAAGGGGACATTCAGCAGGCCTATATGCAGTCCCAGAAAATATTTGCGCGCGTCGCTGCCGGAGACATAGACGCGATCATCGGAAAAGAGTCGCTTCTGATCTCATTCATGAGCGTCGATGATCCCGAAAGCTGTGCATTTTCCGACGTGCGGACCTATCTCTCGGACGAAATGTACGAGCGGCTTCTCCAGGAAGACAAGATTGTTTTCCTGAAGGGTGCAAAAGAAGAACTGCCCTACGCCGTAGACCTTACGGGAACGGACCTTGCGGAAACGATCGGGCTTTTCGGCGAGGGCAATCTTCTGGCTTATGTTGTGACGTCCAAAAATGCCGATGCGCTTCGTGCGCTGTCGGACATGATTTACGAATAAACGGCTTTCAACGCCTTACTGTACGCGGATACTGTGGATCTTCTGCTCCTCGAGCGGACGGTCCATATAGTTTCTGCGGACGGAAACGATCTCGTCAGCGGCCTCGATGCCTTCCGTCACCTTTCCGAATGCCGCGTACTGGCCGTCGAGGTGCGGCGCGTCCGCGACCATGATAAAGAACTGGGAGCCGGCGGAATCCGGGTTCATCGCGCGGGCCATTGACAGCACGCCGCGGGTGTGCTTCAGATCATTTTTCCAGCCGTTCATTTCAAATTCGCCTTTGATTTCGTAGCCGGGGCCGCCCATGCCGGTGCCCTCCGGGTCGCCGCCCTGGATCATGAAGCCCGGGATGACGCGGTGGAAAATCAGCCCGTCATAGAAGCCGCTGTTCGCAAGCTTTTCAAAGTTCTCAACGGTAATCGGCGCGATATCCTCGTAAAGCTCTCCGCGCATCACCTTGCCGTTTTCAAGTTCCATTACAAAGGTTTTCATCCTTTAAATCCTCCTTCATGTGAATATAGCGCTGCGGCTCAAAAGAAGCCGCGTTTTTTGTAAGTTTCATCAAATGTGCCGTGATCAGAACGACAGCACCGAGCTTGTCGCCATCCGCTTCCAGGAATTGACAGCAAGCGTCACATCCTGATCTGCGGCCGGATCTTCTCCGGCCTTCCCAGTCGGATCCGTATAGCCGAGCCGCGCCTCGGAAAGCTCCGGAATCTGCGAAATCTTCCCCGCAAGATAGTCCGAAAGCATCTCTTCCGTCTCCCGAAGCCGCATCAGAAGCCCGCCGAAGCGAAGATCCTGAACATCAAAGCCAAAGGGCTTGTTTTCCAGCATCCACTGCGCTTTCAGCACCTTCCGGAAGGCCTCGATCCGCTTCCGAAGCTCCGGAAGCAGCATCTGCTGAATTTCGGAAAGGGCTTCCCGGTCGTTTCCGTCATAGGCCGACTTGAGCCGGATCCCGAGATCCGCCCGGTCCCGAAGCACATCCGAAAGCGCGGAGAAGCTGTCAAAAAGATAGCCGTACTTCGGGTGGCATTTCTGCCGGTCCTCCATCAGGCGGAAAATCGCGAAGGTGTAGCGTTCATACGCGTCCCCGGGCACGTGGCGGTCATATTTTCCCTGCAGCGGATCCTGCCAGAAAAGATAGCGCGTCGGATTCTTTGGAGAAAGCCCGAAATCCTTTCTGCAGGCAAAATTCTCCAGCTCCTCGAAATTCATAAAGGCGTCGAAATCCGCGCCGGATCCGGCCTTCATCGCGGCTCTCAGGTTCGCGTCGTCGGTTCGACCGTTCCAGTTTGCCTCGCCGTAGCACGCGAGTGTCGGGAGCGCCGAAAACGACGAGCAGGTTCCGCCATCGTCTCCCCACATGGTCACGTAGACTTCCCGCATCTGGTGCTTCCGCACACTTCCGAGCGCCGCACGGGCCGAATTCAGTGAGAAGCGGTTCAGCGGCACGAGGCCGTACCAGCAGGAGGCCCCGCCGGCAAAGGCCACACGGTCCGTCATCCGGAAATGGTTTTCCATCATATAGTCGTAACGCGCCTGCTCCGTGCCGTAGTAGTCCCAGTAGACCAGGGTCATTTCCGGCGGAATCGCCGCGCGCACCTCATCCGTCACCGTGCACTGCGGATTGTAATAGCTCTCGTCCGGCGTGCACATGCGGAAAAACATATCGCTCCACATCCGCGGCTGAAGACCGTATTCGCGCAGGATCTCCATGACCCGGTTCAGGTGCTTCATCATGATTTCCGCGCTTTTCTCATAGCCCCGGCGTTCCAGATAATGGCCGCGCCCCAGCATATACGCCTCGTCCATTCCGATGTTCACGCGGCGGCTTCGGAAGGTCTCCGAAATGCTCCTTGCCATCTCTCGGATCAGCTCGTAGCTCCGCTCGTCCGCAAGATTCAGGATATCGTCCCAGTCATTCATTCCCCGGTAGGGCGGCCATTCAAAAATCGCCCCAAGATGCGCGAGCGTCTGGATGCAGGGAATCAATTCCACCCCAAATCTCGCAGCATAGCTGTCCAGATCCCGAAGCTCCTCCCGGCTGTATCTGCCGCGAAGATGGCCGAAATACGGACTTCCGGGAATCTCGTAGGTGTCCTCCGTATAAAGCATCAGCGCATTGAAGCCGAGCATGGAGGAAACCCGGATCATCCGTTTTACCGTCTCCGGATTCATCACCGCATTTCTGCTGCAGTCCTGCATGATCCCGAGCGTATCCAGCGAAGCCGTCTCCTCGATACGGAAGCCCTCCGGCTCGCCCGCGTAGCGCTGAAGCAGGGAAATTCCCCGGCAGAGCGCGCTTCTTGATCCGAAGGAAAGAAGGAAGCCTTTCTTTTCCCGGCTGAGACGAACCGTATTACAGTCCTTTGAGCCAAGCTTTTCAATCGAAAATCCGAGGCCGTCCTCCGAGAAGGCCTCGTGGCTGTTTTCCTGAAGAAGCTCCGCGATGACGGCTGCTTCTTCTGTACTTCTGTCGCCTGAAAACTGAAATTTCATCTGCGGAACCTCCTTTTAAAGCGATCAGACCACCTGGAACAGATAGAATTTAAGGTAGTCGGTTTCGGGAACATTCCAGAGCACCGGATGGTCGGGAGAAGCCGACCGGACCTCGATCTGCCGAAGCTGCACGCCCGCCTCCGATGCGGCGTCCCGGAGCATCTGCTCGAAGCGCGCGTGGTCCATGAAATGGCTGCAGGACGCGGTCGCGAGATACCCGCCCCGCGGAAGAAGCCGCATCGCGGAAAGATTGATCTCCTTATAGCCCTTTTCAGCATTCTGAATAGTACGCCGGGATTTTGTGAATGCCGGCGGGTCCAGAATGATCAGGTCGTAGGAACGGTCCTTTTTCGCAAGCATCTCCGAAAGCAGGTCAAATACGTCTGAAACAACAAAATCCATCCGATCCGTAAGGCCGTTTCTATCGGCATTTTCCCGCGCCATTTCGATGGCCGATGCGGAAATGTCCACCGCGGTCACATGTTCGGCGCCGCCGCGTGCGGCATTCAGTGCAAAGGACCCGGTATGCGTAAAGCAGTCCAGGACCCGGCGCCCCCGGCAGAGCCGCCGAAGCGCCAGCCTGTTATACTTCTGGTCGAGGAAAAAGCCGGTTTTCTGGCCGTTTTCGACGTCCACAAGATACCGGATTTCATTCTCGATGATCTCCGTCTTCGCGCTTTCGGGGATTTCCTTTCCGGGAAGCGGATACCAGCCCTTCTCCTCCGAAAGGCCCTCGAGCTTCCGGATCGCGACGTCATTTCTCAGGAAAACGCCGCGGATCTTTGCGCCGTCCTGTTCAAGCGCCGCAACAAGGGCCGGGATCAGAAGGTCCCGGATCCGTTCAATGCCGACCGAAAGAATCTGCACCGACAGAAGATCCGAGAAACGGTCCACGGTCAGCCCGGGAAAGCCGTCCGCCTCCCCGTAAATCAGCCGGCAGCAGGCGTAGTCCTCCCCCATCACGGTCTTCCGGTATTCGAGCGCATAGCGGATTCTTCTTTCCCAGAAATCCTGATCAAAACGGTCATTGGCATTTCTTGAGACGAGGCGGATGCGGATCCTGCTCTTCTCGCTGTAGAAGCCGGAGCCGAGATACCTGCCGTTTTCGGACACGGCGTCAATGATGCTGCCGTTTTCGACTGTGGACGGATCGATTTGTGCGCCGTCTTTTCTGAGCTGCAGGACCTCCGCCTCATAGATCCACGGATGTCCGCCCTGCACCCAGCGGGTGCCCTTTTTCGTAATGATTGCCTGTATATAATTACGTTCTGTTTTCATGATTCACCTGATCTGTCCCGCGGATCACGGGACGGTTCCACGCCGCAAGCACGAGAAGCGCCTGCGACGGAAGATAAAATACCCACATGAGAAAGCCGCTCACCGAGGAAAGCATTCCCGAAGCGGCCGCACTCAGATTGTAAATTCCGACAGAAATGTCACAGCACCAGAAAAGGCTCAGACCGAGCGCAAAAAGAAGAAGGTGCTTTTCATTTTCGGACCTGTCAGCGCGAAATACCCGCCAGGAAGCGATCACATTCAAACTCAGCTGAAGAATTGACCACGCGGACGCTGCGTAAAGCGCCGCAGAAATCCCCGAAAACACGACCGCTGCCACGAGCATACTCCCGGCCGTTCGAAACCATACGACTGGCTTTTCCGGCCGCAGACTGATCCCGTACAGCGTCTGTACGAAGCAGAAAAAGAGGACGCCGAGCGGGTAGTTTCGGTTCAGAAGGACGAGCACCGTGTCCGCGGCAAGCGTCATAAAAAGACCGAGGAAAAGAAACAGGCTGCGAAGCACGGCCTGCTCCCCTTCCGCCGCGCGCCGGAAGGAAATCCGCCGCAGCGAAAGAAGTAATGCGACACAGGTATTCAGTACAATCACACCGTACATCAGTCCGGTCTGAAGCGCCGGTCCGCGCTGCAGAAGCTCAAGCGTCTTCAGAAGCACCAGGACCGCCGCCTCCGCGATGATATAGATCCACTGCAGAATCGAAAGCCTGCGCCTCATCTTCGTATCCATTTAACGCGCCGGAAGGCCGAGATAATCCGCGATACCCTGCGCATCCGCGACGCCGAAGGCAGCCAGATGCCCGTCGTCCAGGAACTGCGGCTGCGTGTCGATAAAGCAGTGCTCCACGATAATTCCGGGGATACCGCGGTTCGCGCAGTGGCGGTTGATCGCGTAATAGTCCAGCGGATTTCCGTAGGCGTCGAAATACTGGTCGCTTGCGGTCGCCACCGGTCCGATGATGCCCACGCCCAGTCCGGCAATCCGGTTCAGGATGCACGAAGCAAGCTGGCTGCACTGCGAAGCGACATTTGGCTGGTAGGAAACAAAGGCGAGCGCACCTGTCGCGTTATGCGCAACAGAAGCGTTAAAATGCATGCTCACAAGAATATCCGCGTGGTGATCCTGCGCGACCTGCGCCCGCGCCTCCAGATCGTGCCGAAGCTCCGGACCGCCGACCGCCGACTGGTCGTAACGCGTCAGATAGACCGAGACGCCCGCATAGTGGCTTTCCAGATAATCCTTGCAGGCATAGGCGACCTTCAGATTGACGATCTCCTCCTGATAGCCGTTATAGGCAGCGCCGCGGAACACGCCGCAGTGTCCGGGATCCAGAACGACGACCTTATTCGGCGCCGTGACATGTACCGAGCATTTGGCGACAGCCGCGCCGACTGTGACGCTGATCACGCAGTCTCCGCCGCCGACAGCAGTCACATTGCCGTTTCCGTCCACGGAAGCGATCGAATTATTGCTGCTCGACCATACCATTCCGGCCACGGTCGCATTCTCGGGAAGCACAGAGGCATGCAGCTGTCTCGTGCCGCCGGAAGCGTCAAATGTCAGCGAGGTCTGATCGAGCGTAATGCTCTCGACCTCGATATAGGGATGCACCCGTACAGCTGCCACAGCCGTGAAGCCGTTGCAGACGCCGGTAATCGTGCATTCGCCCTCTGCGACGCCTGTAACAACACCGTTGACATCCACCGTCGCAATCTCGGGATGGTCGCTTGAGAAGCTGACGTCCCGCGGATCGGTCGTATCCTCCGGATCATAGACCCAGGAAAGCGGAACGCTGAATCTTTCGATCACGTCGATCGAAGACTGTGTAAAGGAAATTCCGCTCATCGGCGCGAAAACATAAACCGCACAGGTCGCGCCCACGAGATCGTGGTTTGCCGTAATAATCGCCGTTCCGGGGCCGACCGCCGTGACAACACCGTTTCCGTCCACCGTCGCAACCGCTGTATTGTCGCTGGACCAGGTGATATACGGCACCTCTGTCGTATTCGCCGGGATTACGCTTGCCCCGAGCTGTGCCTGCTGGCCGCGGTTCAGGCCCATTTCTCCCTGGGAAATCGCCACGCCCGTTACCGGAATAATGACCGTAATCTGGCAGGAGGCGGAGAAATCATTCGCGTGGATCGTAACATTTGCCGTTCCCGGTCCGACCGCCGTCACAACGCCCTCCTGATTGACCTGAACGACGCCGGTGTTGTCGCTCTCCCAGCTGATCGCAATCTCGTCATTTGTGTTCTGCGGCTCCACCGCGTACGGGAGCTGCACCGAGTCGCCGTTACGGATGGTCAGCGAACTGTAGCTCATCGTGACGCCGGTCAGCGGAACTCTGACAAAGATCGAAACTTCTTTTTTGAATCGGCCGGTAGTTACCGTGATCACCGCGGATCCCGGGCCGACAGCGGTAATATTGCCCTGCTCATCCACCGCAGCGACCGCCGGATCGGAGCTCTGATACAGCGTATCCAGACTGTCCGTCGTGTTGGCGGGAAGATAATTCACTTTGATCGCCGAGGTATCGTTCAGAAGGAGCTGTCTGTCCGGCTCCTCCACTTCTATTCCCTTGAGCGGTGATTTGACCGTGACCGTACACTCCTGTACATATTCGCCGCTTCTGAAGGTCAGGACCGCCTCGCCGGGGCCGACCGCCTCCACATGGCCGTCATCGTCGACCGTGATCACGGAATCGTCCGAGCTCTCGTAACTCGGCTTTTCGGGCGCGATCGTCGCGTCAAAGGGTTCGATCGAATACGAAAGCTCATAGCTGTCGTCCACGAGTAGATTCAGCTCTTTTCTGTCCAGAACGATATTCTCTATCGGAATGTACACCAGCACGGAAAAGCTTTCGGAAAAGCTCGAAAAGTTCACGGTGACCTTGGTCTCACCAGGCGCTACGGCCGTAATCAGGCCCGACTCGTCCACCGTGACAACCTTCGAATTGTCCGAGACATATTCGTACTGCTTCTGGGAAAAATCCTTCTCCGCACGCCGCTCCAGCTTCTCGGAAAGCGGGGTGAGCGTGGGCGTGATCTGCGCCGTTTCGCCCGGCATCAGCTCGTAATCTGCAAGAACCGCGTCGAATTCATAAGCCTCTTCCACCGTGATCGGAGAATTCAGGATCAGAAGAACCGCCGTGATGATCGCCCCGAGAAGCACGATTCCGACGCCCGAAAAGATAAACAGCTGTTTCGGCAGGCCGCGCCTTGCCTTTTCAGGCTCTTCCTTGTGTTCGGTTTCCGGATCCGGATTTATGGTCATATTTTCATCATTCATCTTTCATTCACCTTGCCCAACATGAACTCTGAACAGACATTGTACCAAATTCCGGGGTTTTTTTCAATAAGAATAAACATAAAGTAACTGCCTTGTGCCGGCGGAAACTTTGTGTTATACTTCAGAAAGTAAATCAGAGAATCGCCGTACCGGGCGTGCGGGGAAAGGACGGACATGAAAAAAGAAACCATTTGGCTTCCTTCTACGGACAGAAAAAATAAACTTCACGGCTTTTTGTGGCTGCCGGACGGAGAGGTCTGCGCGGTTCTTCAGATCACGCACGGAATGGCCGAATACATTGACCGCTATGACGCCTTCGCGACATTCCTCGCGGAAAATGGCTGGGCTGTCATCGGGCACGATCATCTGGGGCACGGCGAGTCCGTTAAATCCGATCAGGACCTCGGCTTCTTTGCTGAAAAAGACGGCGACAAAATCGTGATTGACGACATTCATCTTTTCACCGAAGAAGCAAAATCGCGCTTCCCCGGGAAGAAAATCTTCCTTCTCGGACACAGCATGGGCTCCTTCATGGCCCGGCGGTACCTCGCGGTCTACAGCAAGGATATCGACGGCGCGATCATCATGGGGACGGGCTTTATCCCGGGCGCCGTTGCGGGGCTTGGCGTATTCTGCTCGAAGACCAGCATGCTCTTCCACAAAGATCACTACAGGAGCAAATTCCTGACGGGACTTGCGCTCGGTTCCAACAATAAGCCCTTCGCGCCGAACCGGACGCCTGTGGACTGGCTCTCCAGAAACAACGAAAATGTTGACCGGTATGTCGCGGATCCCTTATGCGGCTTCATGTTTACCAATGCCGCCTTCCGTGATTTCTTCACGGTCATGAAAAAGATTGCGAAGCAGGAAGGCTTTGAGACGATCCGTAGATCGCTCCCGATTCTGATCACCTCCGGCGATCTGGATCCCGTGGGCGGAAAAGCCGCCTGCCCGAAGGTCAAGGCCCTCTACGACGGCCTCGGCTTCACGGACGTAACGCTGAAAATGTACCCCGAAGACCGCCACGAGATCCTGAACGAGCTGGACCGCGATCAGGTTTACGCCGACATCCTCGGCTGGCTCGAGTCCAGAGTGTGACGGGGACGCTCAGTAACGTACAATCCTGTCATCCCGAGCGAGGACAGCATGCCCGAGCCGAGGGATCCCATACGTTCATCATAAAAGTCATGGGATGTC
>CAMOZF010000041.1 GCA_946630765.1 uncultured Lachnospiraceae bacterium
CGCGTTCGCGCCTTTGAAAATAATATCGCCGGCCTTCAGGGCCCTGCAGACCTCCGGCAGATCTTGCGGCGCGGAAAAGCGCGGCACGCCCTTTTCGATCACGAGGTCGCCGAGCTGTTCACAGACCTGAAGTTTGGCGCCGGGCGGCAGCGCAACGCCTCTGTGGAAGGCCGGGAAATTGACACAGGGATCTGAACCGGTTTCTTCGAGAAGCGCGTTTGCGACATAGACATTCGTGGTCCCGCCGATGACAAAGATTGTGCCGGAGCGGAGCGCCTCCTGTACATCCGGGCGCTTCACGACAGCCTTTGCGATCAGCTTCTTGCCGGCAGCCGGTGTGAGAAAATACTGGGTGGATTTCATAAGCGCAGCCCTCCTTCGTGTGAATTCATATACCCAGCCTTCCCCTTGAGGGGAAGGTGTCAGCGAAGCTGACGGATGAGGTGTTTTTATCCCATATGCAACAGATTCAGCAGCAGCAGCCATACGATACCGTAATAGGTCACGACCGCGATCAGGTCGTTGACCGTCGTGATCAGCGGTCCCGAGGCGACTGCCGGATCAATGTGAATCTTGTAGAAAAACTGCGGAATCAGCGTTCCGAGAAGCGAACTGATCGTCATTGCGATCAGAAGCGCAATGCCGACGCAGGCAGAGACCATGAAGGCCTGTCCGGCCGGAAGCCCTTTGAAGAGCATCGTATAGAAGCCGACAAGAAGGAAGGCCGTCGTGCCGAGGATCAGGCCGTTTGTGAGGCCGACACGGGCTTCCTTGAATACCAGGCCGAATTTCTGCCGGGAGGTCAGCGTCTCATCGGAGATGACACGGATCGTCACCGCAAGAGACTGCGTGCCGCCGTTGCCGGCCATATCCAGCACCAGAGACTGGAAGCTGACCACGAGGGCAATCCTTTGGACGACGCCCTCAAACAGTCCGACGACCGTGGAAACCACGAGCCCCAGCGCGAGAAGCGTCACCAGCCAGGGAATCCTTTTCTTGATACTCTGCAGAAGCGACTCGTTCAGATCTTCCTCTGCGGTCAGACCTGCGAATTTCGCGTAGTCTTCACCCAGCTCGTCATCGACCGCTTCGACGACGTCGAAAGCCGTGATAACGCCGAGAATGTGGTTCGAATCGTCCACGACAGGGATCGAGTCCTCGGAATAGGAACGCAGACGCTCAATGTTGTCCGCAATCTTGTCGTGCGCATTCACCGAGGGGTAGGAGGTGGTGATAATGTCCTCCAGGTCGGTATCCTTTCGTGCGCGGATCAGCGCCTTAAGGTCGATCGCGCCGTAGAAGGAGCCGTCGTCGTCCTCGACGTAAATTGTGGAAATATTGTCGTTTTCATCAGACTGCGCGATCAGGTCCTTCATGGCCTGCTTGATTGAGGATCCGCGCTTTGTCACGATGAAATTGGTGGTCATCAGGGAACCCAGCTCTTCATCGTCATAGGAAGTGATGAGCTGAATGTCCTCCTGGGCATCCTCGTCCATCCGTTTGACGAGCATTTCCCGGTATTCTTCCGGTAAGGTTTCCAGAACGTCGACCGCGTCGTCGGCGTCCATTTCCTCGAGAATGTCGGCTGATTTCTCAAGACCGATCTCTCTGAAAAAGTCCTCAACATCGTCGAGGTAAGAGAAAACGTCCGAAATCCGCTCTGTGCCGAGCGCACGGTAGACACGGTAGCGTTCCTCAAAATCCAGCTCCGAAAGCACGTCCGCGATATCCGCGTCGTGGTAATCCTGAAGCTTTTCCCGAAGCTCCGAGCGGGAAAGATCCTCCCCCCGGATCAGCTGCAGCAGCTCCTGATGGACCTGCTCGTATTCTTCATTCATTTAAAATCCCTCCTTCGCATCACTGCGGCCGGAAAATGCCTTTCCCGGTGCCTGCATTCTGAGGGCGATGAACATCAGGGAACATCCCAAAAGGAGCGGACGCTGCCTTCGGGAGTCCGAAAGATCATGAAATTATGCCATCGTCGCCCTCGACTGTCGTCGCTCATGTGAATGCTCCTTTCCTTGTGAATTCCTGTCTTTCAGGTTTAACTATTTTACCACAATAACAGGGGAAAAGCAATCGACGAAATACCGAAGTTGCGTCTGCCCGAGATACGGAAAAAAGTCTTTCAAAATATTGGAGAAATCCCTCTTCAATATACAGTTTTCTTCTGGTCGCCGGATATCTGAAGACTGTTAAAACGGAGGTTGCTTTCACGGGCGGTTTTATGTGCGAAGTCTCAATTCCGAATAAAGAGATTTCTTACGTCTACAAGAAAGAAATCCTCGACCAGCTTACTGATATTGTGCCGCAGAGCTCGGCCATATCCATTCAGGAAGCACTCTATTTGGCCTCATGTATCGCAAGTTCACGATACATGAGGGTTTTTCTTTCGGGATAATTGCAAAAGAGGACCAATGATGTTATACTGATAGGAGTCCGGCCCGCGCTTCGGGGGCTGACGGACAGTTTAGGTGAAATACGGAGGAGGAACGGACTTGAATCAGATGCTGGATATGTTTCTGACCTTCAGTAAAGTCGGCGTTATGACCTTTGGCGGCGGCTATGCGATGCTGCCGATTCTGCAGCGGGAGGTTGTGGAGAAAAAGCACTGGGCGACGGAAGAGGAGCTGATGGATTACTATGCGATCGGCCAGTGTACGCCCGGTGTAATTGCGGTAAATACGGCGACGTTTATCGGGAAGAAGTATAAGGGGAATCTCGGCGGCGTGATTGCGACGCTTGGCGTGGTGTTTCCGTCGATTCTGATCATCCTTCTGATCGCTTCCCTGATCAGTAATTTCTCACACCTTGCCTGGGTGCAGAATGCTTTTGCGGGGATTCGTGTCTGCGTCTGCATTCTGATCATTAATGCGGTGATCAGCCTCTGGAAGAAGGCGCTCGTGGACATCTGGACCGTGCTGATCTTCGCGGTGATCTTCGGCTGCTCGGTATTTCTGAATCTCTCGCCGATCATCTATGTCGTGGCGGCGGGTGTTCTGGGAATCCTTCTGCAGCTGAAAAAGATCAGGGCGGCCGGAAAGAAGGCCGCGGCTTCGGAAAAGGCAGCGGATGCTGAAGAAAAGGAGGAAGCGTAAATGCTTTATCTGAGACTTTTCTGGGAATTCTTCAAGACGGGCCTTTTCAGTGTCGGCGGCGGCATGGCGACCGTGCCCTTCCTTCAGGAAATGGCGGTTCGGACCGGCTGGTTCAGCTCGGCGGAGCTTGCGGACATGATCGCGATCGCGGAGAGTACGCCGGGACCTTTAGGGGTTAATATGAGCACCTATGTCGGCTATACGACCGGTATGCGGGAGTTCGGCCTCGCGGGCGGACTTCTCGGGGGCTTTATCGCGACGATCGGCCTGATCTTTCCTTCGGTTATTATTATTCTGATTATTGCGACGGTGCTGGCGAAGTTCCGCAATAACCGCTACGTCAACGCGGCGTTCTACGGCCTCAGGCCGGCGTCTTTAGGGCTGATTGCTGCAGCCGGACTTTCCATCATCCTGATCTGCTTCTTCCGCGTGGAGAGCATTTATCAGGTCTTTACGGACTTTCAGTTTGACTGGCGGATGCTGGTCCTGGCGGTGGTGGTTCTTGCGGGAACCCGCTGGATTCCGAAGGTGAAGAAGTTCCACCCGATCTGGTTCATCCTTTTCTCGGCGGTTGTGGGCATTGTGTTCCGGCTCGGCGGCGCCTGATCGGACAGGGCGCATGCGTGTGTGATGCGGGCGTGTTAAGAATATTTACAGGAGAATGAGTTTATGCGGCAGTTATTTGAAAACATCACGGCAAACATCAAAAAGGTCATCATCGGAAAGGACGAAACCATTCGTCTGATCCTCACCGCGCTCGTGTCAGGCGGACATGTGCTTCTGGACGATGTGCCCGGCACTGGAAAGACCGTACTCAGCAAGTCCCTCGCGCGTTCGATCGACTGTGAATTCCAGCGGATCCAGTTCACGCCGGACCTGCTGCCCTCGGACGTGACGGGCCTGAATTTCTTCCATCAGAAGGAGAATGAATTCGTCTTCAAGAAGGGGCCGGTTTTCACCAATATCCTGCTTGCGGATGAAATCAACCGCGCGACCCCGAGAACGCAGTCGGCGCTTCTGGAGTCGATGGAGGAGAAGCAGGTGACGATCGACGGCGAGACCAGGAAGCTTCCGCTGCCGTATTTCGTCATCGCGACCGAGAACCCGGTGGAGACGACGGGAACCTTCCCGCTTCCCGAGGCGCAGCTGGACCGTTTCTTCATGAAGCTTTCGATGGGCGAGCCGACGCAGGAGGAGGAAGAGGAGATCCTGAAGCGTTTTATGAAGCAGGAGCCGCTTCAGGAGCTGCAGCCGGTATGTACGGGTGAGGATATCCTGGCGGCAGGAAAGGCCGCGCGGGAGCTTCATGTGCATCCGTCCCTGATCACTTATATGGCGGCCATTTCGCAGAAAAGCCGCGAGCTTTCGGGCGTGCTTTCGGGCGTGAGCCCCAGAGGCACGATCGCGCTTCTTCACGCAGCGCAGAGCTATGCCTATATTGACGGCAGAGATTATGTCGTGCCCGAGGACGTCAAGACCGTCGCGGTCCCGGTGCTCGCGCACCGCATGGTGCTGTCGCATGTCGGCGGCAAGAGAAGTGCGGACGTGGAGGCTGTTGAGCGCGTTCTTTCCGATGTTCCGGTCCCGACAGAAAACTGGGGAAGATAAGAAAAGATGGTACTTGTGATCGTTGTCCTTTCTGTGCTCCTTCTGTATTTCCTGGAGCGGCTTCTGTATAAGAAGCTCTGGGACAAGGGGCTTCAGATCCGCATCCGCTTCCTGTCGCACAGTGCGCACGAAGGCGGAACAGGCGTGCTGGAGGAGAAGCTGGAAAACCGTAATTTCCTGCCCCTTCCTTTCCTGCATGCCAAGTTCGAATGCGGTTCGGGACTCGTTTTTCACAGCTCGGAAAATGTCAGCACATCGGACCGGAACTATAAAAATGACATTTTCTCCGTGCTGTTTTATCAGCGCGTTACGAGACGCCTGCCGTTCCAGGCGCAGAAGCGGGGCTACTATGTGGTCCGCTCGGCGGATCTCGTGGCCGAGGACCTTTTCTACTCGGTCCACATGGTGAATCAGTTCCCGCAGGACAGTGAATTTTATGTCTATCCGAAGCTTCTGGACACTTCGGCATTTGATCAGCCGCTCAGGAAGCTTCAGGGGGAGCTTGCGGCCAGAAACTTTATCCTGCCGGATCCTTTCGAATTCCGCGGTATCCGCGAATATACGATTTCCGATCCGATGAATACGATCAACTGGAAGGCCAGCGCCCGCACGGCGAACCTGATGGTCAACCAGTATAATTCCACGACGACGCGGCGGATCGTGATCCTCCTGAATCTCGAGGATGAAACCGTGATCCACCATGCGCCGCTTCACGAGGAAAGCATGCGCATCGCGGCAAGCCTCGCGGAACGCCTGCTTTCGGAGGGCTATCCGGTGACGCTGATCACAAACGGCCGGGACCTTGAGACGAAGGCGCGCCTCACGACGATCGAGGCCCGCGGCGCGACCCAGGCGGAGGAAATCTTCCGGAGCCTTTCCCGGGTGGATCTGAGGCTCGAGGAGGAGGATTTCTCGGAAATCGTGCTGGAGCAGATGAAGGTCCCGGATTACGAGCAGTCCGGATATCTTCTGATCTCTCCGAGCATGAAGCCGAAGCTTCAGGAGAATTTCCGGCAGCTTGCCAGGGACGCGTCGGCGCTGTATGTGACGCCGCTTTACAACAATATGGACTCCCGGATCGACGAAAACGCCGGGTTTGACGTGATGAGATGGGAGGTGCAGGGCCATGCGTAGGATTGTCATCCGGATTATTCGCCAGCTTCATGGCGCAATGGTCGTGACGGCGCTTCTCTCGGGGATCTGCATGGTGCTGGCCTTTTTCGGAAGACCGGCGGCCGAATATTTCCCCTACAGTCTGCTGGTGCTGATCCCCTATGCGGCTTCCGCCTGGGCGGAGGAGCATATCCGGGGCATCGGCGTGTTCCTTCTGATCTGTATCGCGTCGATCATTCCGCCCGCGCTTTTTGCGCCGGACATTGCCGCGCGCGCGGCCTTCATCGTCCTGTCCGTGATCATTATCGTGATCCGGATCGGCGGGAGAGTCCGGGACGCGGGAACCGTGCTGAATTCGCCGCATTTCGCGACGGTGATTCTTTTTGCCGCGCTGTATATTCTGGGCGTGCTTCTTGAGAATAACTTCCTGATGCAGCTCAATTATTACCTCGCGTTTGCGTACGTGCTGATCATCCTCTGCTATATGAACTTCACGAGCCTCGAAGGCTATCTGGAGGTCAATAAAGAGGTGGAGAATATTCCGATCCGGACGATCGGGAGGACCAATAACCTGATGCTTCTCGGGTATCTGGGGCTCACGGTCGCCGTGATGCTTCTGATGCCGCTTCTCGGGCTGGACCGGGCGATCCGCGCGGCCTGGCAGGGGATTATGGCCTTTATCCGCTTCCTGAGCTCGCTTCGCGGCGCGGAGGAAGTCGCGGAAACGGTTCCGCCGGAGCCGGAGGCAATCGGCGGCGAGCAGATGGGGCCGATGGATTTCGGCGTTCAGGAAGAACCGCCGGTATGGGTCGAGGCGCTGTATCACGCGCTTTCCGTGGCACTTGCGGTGGCCGTCGGGATCATGGTGGTGATCGGCATTGTCTATGCGGTCTACCGGATCGTAAAGGCATTTTACCGTCCGCCTAAGGACAATGACGACGTGACCGAATTCATCAGTGAGAGCGACGATCGGGAGAGTGCAGGAGGAATCGGCGGCATCCTTGGAAGGATCCGCGAGGTATTTGACAATTCGCCGAATATGACGGTCCGGAAGGCCTACAGGAAACGGGTCCGGCAGAAAAAGGCGGAGCTTCTTGCGTCCATGACGCCGAAGGAGCTGGAGGACGCGGCCGGGATTCCCGAGGGAGAGGGCCGCAGCACCCTGCATGAATTATATGAAAAAGCGCGCTACTCCCGGGAGGGCTGCAGCGCTGAAGATGTGCAGAAACTGAAAAAAGCACTATAACAAAGGAGGACAGCAATGGAAAAAGTAAACCTTGGTGATCAGGCAGCGTATTCGGAGCTCACGAAGAAGTGCCTCGCCTACCTTTCTGAGGAGGGCGCCCATGCCTACGTCAAGAAGGCCTGCTTCAAGATCCCGGTGAACTGCTTTGAATAAGAAAAACTGGCGGGCGGGGGGACGGATCCTCCGGTCCCGCAGACTGCTGATGATTTTACTGGCTGCGCTTCTTTTTGTGGGGGGCAGCTTTTCGGCGTACGCCGCAGATAAGGCAGAGATCGACCAGATGATCGCCTCGATCCCCGCCGAATGGCCGGATCCGCCGGGCGTGACCGCACAGGCTGCGATTCTGATGGACGCGGACTCCGGGGAAATCCTCTACGCCAAGGACGCGACTAAGGCGATGTACCCGGCCTCCACGACCAAGCTGATGACGGCGCTTCTCACACTGGAAAACAGCCGTTTGTCGGATATCGTGGACTTCCCCTTTGCAGCTGTGAATATCCCCGCCGGCTCCAGCCATATCGGCATGCGGCGCGGAGAACAAATGGTGCTTCGGGAGTGCCTGTACGGGCTGCTTCTGCCCTCTGCGAATGAGGTCGCGAACGCGCTTTCTATTCACGTGTCCGGCAGTATCGAGAGCTTTGTCGTGCTGATGAATGAGCGCGCGTATCAGCTCGGGGCCGTCAATACCGTCTTTACCAATACGAATGGTCTCCATGACGAGGGCCACTATACCTGCGCCTACGACCTCGCGCTGATCATGCAGGCCTGCGTCCAGAATACGACCTTTGTCGAGATCGCCTCGACCGCTTCCTACGTCCACCATGCGGACGAGCTGCTCAATAAGGACATTCCGATGACCAACACGGACATGATGATCCGTCGTTCTTCGGAGTATTACAATGCCGACGTGGTCTGCGGCAAAACCGGCCATACCAAGGATGCGGGCTACAACCTCGTGAGCTACGCGGAGCGTGACGGTATGCGGCTGATTACGGTCGTTATGGGCTGTGAGGACGGCAATCAGTACGTCAGCACCCAGTCGCTTCTGGACTACGGCTTCAACTATTTTAAGCAGGTACTCCCCGGGGAGCTGGATCCCTCGCTGAATATGAACGCGACCTTCACCAGCTCGCCGCTGCAGCTTCCGACGCCGGATGTGGCGCTTCTCACGCTCGATGAAGGCGGCACCATTCTGCTGCCGGACACGATTACCTTTGACATGCTGCAGCGGAAGATCGAGGATGTGCCGGACGGCAAGGAAATCACCTACTACTACCGCGATTATCCGCTGGGCTCCGTGCACCTTTCCCCCGCGGGAAATACCAAGAAGAGCGCGATCTTCCTTGAAAAGGAAGAGGAAGAGCTGAGCCTCTCCACGGTCGAACCGATCGCCGCCCTCGACGGCTGGCTGATCGTCGCCCTGGCCGCCCTCCTTCTCCTGCTGATCCTGTTCATCACCGTCACGGCCCGGCTCGTGACCCCGAAGAAGAAATATCGGTAGGGTGAGGCCCCTGACGCAGAACCCCTGAAGCGTTGTGAAGGTATGGTGACCTGTTCTGCGATAAACAGGCCTAAGACAATCAAAAAGCCCCTGACGCGAACGCCTGGAACGTTGTGAGCGCAGGGGCTTTTTCGTTGTCTTAGGCCGTACGGTTTCAGTTCACAAAAGCTTCACAGAATCATTAGCACTCACCTCTTGACAGTGCTAACAACGCGTGATATAATGCTCCATGTGATGAAGGAAAGAACATCACGGATCAAAAAGCAGCGCCGAAAAAGCGCCGGACGTCGAAACCGGGAGGTATTCGGAAAACGGCACAGCGGCACGAATATAGAGATTTAAGGAGGATTAAGATCATGTTATTCCCGAGTATTTTTAATGATGATTTATTTGATGGATTTTTCGGCTTCCCCTTCCCCGAAGAGAGAAGAGCACCCAGAAATGAAAACAGACCGGCGCGTCCGGAGCGTAAATTCTACGGCCACCAGGGACAGGCGCTGATGAAGACCGACGTCCGCGAGACCGACAAGGCCTATATTGTGGACATGGATCTTCCGGGCTTCAGTAAGGATGATGTCCAGGTTACGCTTGAGAACGGCTATCTGACCGTCGCTGCAGAGAAACACGATGAGCATGAAGACAAGAAGGAAGGCACCTACATCCGCAAAGAGCGTTATGTCGGCTCCTGCCAGAGAAGCTTCTACGTCGGCGAAGACGTAACGGAAGAAGACATCAAGGCGGCATTCAAGGAGGGCGTCCTCTCGCTGGATATCGCCAAGAAAGTCGAACAGCCGAAGATCGAAGAGAAGAAAACGATCTCCATCGAAGGTTAATTTCACGCCCCGCGGCAGATGCCGCGGGGCTTTTTGCGAAACTCGCCTGCGGGATTGCATAACTCGCCTGCGGGATTGTGAAACTCGCCTGCGGGATGGGGTGTCTGCTTCAGTAACGCTTCGAAGTACCTTCAGCAGACACCCCATTACCCTCGGCGAGAGTGTATAGCCCATGACACCCCGGGGGTGTTTGTTTGAAACAAACTGTTGACAGAAAAAAGGGCTTATGCTATGCTGGTTTTGTAGAGGAAGGCTGGGAAGTGGTTGCTTTCGGAGCTTCGTGTTTATCTGTGAAAAGGAGGAACGGCTATGCCGAATTATGAACCGAACTTTTACAATAATCAGACGACAGGGATGCAGGCCAAGGCGCGGCATACCGTGGATAAAACCGGCGGAGATCCTTCGAATTATGTGCTGTACAAGGGGAAAAGGTTTCCGGTGGCCGGGGCGGATTTCCTGGTGATTCTGCAGGGGAAGAGCTATGCGGCGATCGATGCGCCGAAGCTTCCGAAGAATGGCAGACAGGTGACGGAGGTTCGTCTCCTGAAGGAGGGAGAGAAGGATTATTCGGATGCTTCCACGGTCTCCGGCCCGTCGATTCCGGTATATCGGCGGTTTCTGCAGTATTACATTGCAGATCCGGAGGATGCTTCCTACATGCGGCCGATCTGCCGTATTAAAAACTTTTGAACTGTTCAGCACCCCGGATAAAATGTCAAAATCGCGGATGGAACGCTTGCGTTCCAGACCGATTTGTGAC
>CAMOZF010000042.1 GCA_946630765.1 uncultured Lachnospiraceae bacterium
TGCTTTGACGCAAAGGAATGCAAGACCGACACATTCCCCCTGGCGAATGTACATGAGCATCAGGTAAAGTTCATGAAGGACATGGAGGTCCAGCAGGGCATTTCATTTCTTCTGATCTATTACACTGAGCGGCATGAGGTATATTATCTTCCCTTCCGGGATCTCGAGAGATTCTGGGAACGGATGCAGAAGGGCGGCAGGAAAAGTTTTACCTTCGATGAGATCGACAGAACCTACCGCGTGGAACTGAAAAAAGAGCTTTTTGTCCATTTTCTGGAAGCTCTGCAGCTGGATCTTCTGAGCAGAGAGGATGGCTCGGAGGATCAACGTGAAAGGGGGTAAAGAACATGATTTGCAGTAACTGCGGGAAAACAGTGAATGACGGTGCGAAATTCTGTCCGTTCTGCGGAACAGCGGTGACGATCCGTCCGGTTTCCGTGGAAAATGCGCAGCCGGCGCCGGAAGCGCCGCAGGGCGGTCTTCAGACCATCGGTCCGGAGCCCGGCCTTCAGACGATCGGCCCGGAAACTGCAGGAAACGGCCCGGTAAACGTCGGTCAGCCCGCGCAGGCAGGTGCCGCACCGCAGGTAAATCCTGTGCCGATGGGCGCACCGGTGAATCCGCAGCCGATGCCCGGAACGCCGGTGAATCCGCAGCCGGTCCCCGGAGGGATGGCGGATCCCGGTACAGCGCAGCCGAAAAAGAAGAAAAAATGGCTGATCCCCGTGATTATCGCTGGCGCAGGAAGCCTTCTTCTGATCGGTCTGATGGCGGCGATTTTCATCTTTGTTTTCGGAAACAGGAAGGTGCCCGTCGATATCAACGAGTACCTGCAGGTGAACTTCAGTGGCTATGACGGCTACGGGGAGGCGGACTGGACGCTCGACAAGACCCGTTTCCTGGAGGATTACGGCGAGAAGTTGAAATACAAAGGAAAAAACGGTCAGGAAGGCATGACGGCCGCAGAGCTTGTCCTGAACGCCGTATATCCGTCGCTGAGCGAGATGTTCGAGCTGTCAAACGGTCAGGACATCACCGTGGCATGGGACTATGTTGAAGAGCTTTCGGACGTCGTCAACGTGGAGCTCAGCGCGGAACCGAAGACCATCACGGTCAGCGGTCTTCAGGAAGTGCAGGAATTCGATCCCTTTGAAACGCTGGAAATCACCTATTCCGGCTACAACGGAACAGGAAGGGTGAGCGAAGCGAAGTTTACCGGAACGGATCCTGTCTATGAGGATCTCTATCTGGACTACGATTACTATGACTATGAAGGCCTCAAAAACGGGGATGAAATCACCTTCTCGATGGATCTTGAGGACTACATGAGAGAGTATCTTGTCTCCGAGTACGGCATGGTTCCCTCTGTGACGGAGAAAACGGTCACGGTTGAGGGCCTGTCGGAGGTGGAGAGCTTCGATCCCTTTGAAGGCGTAGAGGTCGTCTTCGCTGGCATGAGCGGTTCCGGCTATGTTGATACAATCAATATTGACAACGCCGACCCGCTGGCTAAAGAGATCTATTTCGAGCATCCGTACGAATATACGCTCAAAAACGGCGACGAGGTCGTGATCTCGATCGACGAGGATTATTATTCGGGCGACTGGTTTGTGGATAACTACGGAAAGGCCATTTCAACATTTGAGAAGACCTATGTCGTATCGGGTCTGCCGGGATACTATACCGACCTTTCGGAGATTCCCGCAGAGGAAATTGATGCGATCAATTCCGGCGTTGTTGCGGTTTACCGGGACGAGATCATGCCCGAATATAAAGATATGGGCTTCACGCTCGTGGACATGATGCCGCTCGGCGCAGTGCTCATGACGAAGGAGAATGCCGAGGACTACACAAGCTACGATAATATCCTCTATCTGTTCTATCAGATGGAGATCGCTGTCGAGGGCAGTGATAATGTATTCGTTTACGAGCCGGTTTACCTGACGGATGTCGAATACGACGAAACGGGCGCCTTCAATTACGAGTTCAACGCGGATGACCTCCGTCTTGCAACCTCAGAGAAGGTTCATCTGGAGAATGATTCCTACTATCTGGATATCCGCGCCTATGACAGCACGGATGCGATGACAGAGGTTCTGCTGCCGGAGACCGACAGCCGGAACGCGGGAATGATCGAAGCAGGCTCCACGCTCAGCGTCGGATAAGCAGAAATCTTCCAGAAAGCCTCGGGGATTTCCAAATTGTTCTTGCAAAACCTGTGAAAATGTGATACATTTTCACAGGTAACTGCCGGTGTGTCGGAATGGCAGACGATGCAGACTCAAAATCTGTTGCGGGGTACCGCGTGCGGGTTCAAGTCCCGCCACCGGCATTTTTGAAAAATATACTTGCATGCAGCGCCTTGTTCTGTTATAATAATATGGTGCGCAATTGCAAGAATGGTTTTAAAGGAGTATGATATGGCTGCTACAGTAATCAGATATATCTTAATGAGCATTTTCGGACTGATCGGTCTTGTACTGATCGTGATCATCATGCTTCAGGAAGGCAAGTCGGCCGGCCTTGGCACAATCGGCGGCATGGCGGATTCCTACTGGGAGAAGAACAGATCACGTTCAGCGGAAGGAAAGCTGGAAAAGATTACGAAAATCGCCGCAATCGCATTTTTCGTAATCGCTTTTGCGCTTGCTTTCAACTTCTGATCTGATTTTATCACATCAGAAACGCTCCGGTCAGAGATGCCGGAGCGTTTCTTTTACACAGACTGTGTCGATTTCCATAGATGGTGACTGTTATGAAGGAAGACATGAAACTGATCGCCAATAACAAAAAGGCGTATCACGACTATTTTATTGAGGACTCCTATGAGTGCGGAATCGTGCTTTCAGGGACCGAGGTCAAATCTCTCCGGCTCGGAAAGGGCAGCATCAAGGAAAGCTTTATCAGGATCCGCGACGGGGAGGCAGTGATCCTCGGAATGCACATCAGTCCCTATGAGAAGGGCAATATCTTCAACCGCGATCCGCTGAGGGAGCGGAAGCTTCTCCTGCACAAAAAGGAGATCCAGAAGATTTCGCAGAAACTGAGCGAGCAGGGCTACACCCTGATTCCGCTGGAGGTGTATTTCAGAGGCAGCCTCGTCAAGGTGAAGATCGCGCTTGCAAAGGGCAAGAAGCTTTACGACAAGCGGGAAGCGATCGCGAAAAAGGATGCAATGCGGGAAGTGGAGCGTTCATTCCGTGACCGGGAGAAAAAAGGTTACTGATTGGGACATACAGAAAAGGAGACTGCAGGATATGAACGGAACAGAGAAGGCCAGAAAGCTTCAGGATAATATCAACCGTGTTCTGATCGGCAAGAAGGAAGTGGTCAGAGATGTTGTGACCTGTTTCCTTGCGGACGGACACATCCTTCTGGAGGATGTGCCGGGCGTCGGCAAAACCACGCTTGCGACCGCGCTTTCCGCGTCGATGGACTGCAGCTTCGGAAGAATCCAGTTCACGCCGGATACGCTGCCAACGGACGTCACCGGCACCGCGGTCTATCAGATGCAGCTGCAGGAATTTGTCTATCAGCCCGGCGTCGTGATGAATCACATCATCCTTGCGGACGAGATCAACCGGACCTCGCCCAAAACGCAGTCGGGACTTCTGGAGGCGATGGAGGAGAAGCAGGTGACGGTGGACGGGAAGATTTACCCGCTGCCCGAGCCCTTCCTTGTGATCGCAACGCAGAACCCGATCGAGTATCTCGGGACCTACCCGCTGCCGGAGGCGCAGCTCGACCGCTTCATGATGAAGCTCTCGATCGGCTATCCTTCTCCGGCGGAGGAGATCCGCATGGGGCAGCGTTTCGTGGCAGGGGAAGCGCAGAAGAAGCTTCATCCGGTGCTGACGACGGACGATATCCTGTCGATGCGGGAAGAGCTGAAGAGTGTCGCCGTGAGCGACAAGGTGCTGTCCTACACAGAGGACATCATTTCTGCGACGAGAAATGACGAGGGCTTCTCCCTGGGCGCAAGTCCGAGAGCGATGCTCCATCTTCTCAGCGCGGCGAGAGCGGCGGCGTATCTGGATGACCGGGACTATGTGGTTCCCGACGATATCAAATCCGCCGCGGAAAAGGTGCTTCCGCACCGGCTCGTGCTTTCATCGGAAGCGCGCATCAGAAAAGAATCCCCGAAGGCGCTTCTTCACGCGCTGATCGGCAGAATCCGTGTCCCGGTATAAGATCATGAAGAAAAGACATCTCAGAAAAAGACAACTGATCCCGTGGCTGATCCTGCTTCTTCTGTTTGCAGGATCTCTTGTCGCGATCAGCTTCTACGGCGGTACGGTGAGCTACAGCCTTTTCTTTGCGGTGCTTTTCATCCCCGTGATCTGTCTTATTTACCTTCTGATCGTTTATTTACGGTTTCGTATCTATCAGGAGATCGGCAGCCGGACCTTTGTGTCCGGCGAACCGGTGTCCTATTTTTTTACCCTGCAGAATGAAGACCGTCTTGCCTTCAGCTCGGTGCGTGTGGAATTCTTCTCGGATTTTTCGAGAATCGAGCAACTTCCGGACAATCCGGAATACGAGCTGCTGCCGGGAGACCGCTACACCTATGAAACGCGGATTATCTGCCGCTACAGGGGCGAGTACGAGGTGGGCGTGAGCCGTGTGGTCATGACGGATTTTCTGCGGCTGTTCCGAATCCCCTACCGTTTCCCGGGAACGCTTCGCGTGACGGTGCTTCCGAAAATCGTCGAAATCAACGAGATGGAATCCATCCGAAAGCTCATGGCGCGGCTCCAGCGGGAGCAGTCGCCGGACGCCTCGGAGCCGGATGCGGTGCTTCGCGACTATGTACCGGGCGATCCCGAGAAAAGGATCAGCTGGCGTATGACGGCGCGTGCCGGGAAACTGAAGGTGCGAAATCTTCTGTCCGAGCAGCAGAACGGCATCTCGATCCTCTGCGATCTCGCGCGCCCGGATGAGGAGACGCAGGCACAGTATCTGCCGCCGGAGAACAAGCTTCTGGAGCTTCTGATCGCGATCGTTCTTCACACGGCGGAGAGAAATATCCCTTCGACCGTCCTCTATAACGGGACGCAGCGGAAGCAGAAGGTGCAGAATATCGGCGGCTTTGAGGAATTCTACCGCGAGACCGCCTCGATCGTTTTCGGAAGGACGGAGGAATATGCCGCCTTTCTTCAGAATCCGGAGACGGTGCGGGAAATCCAGCGTTCACGCCTTCTTTTCATGCTGAGCCGCGAGATGACGAAAGAATTTTACGGCGCGGCGCAGGATGCCGTGCGGGCGGGACATGACGTCGTGATCTATCTGATCAGCGATCAGGAGGTTCCGGACTTCGCAGTTTCGGAGGGCGAACGCCTTCTTGTCGTGCCGATCGGGGCGGAACAGGATCTTCTGGAGGTGCTTTAGGATGAAAAAAGACCGTGCTTTTTCCGCGGACGGATTTCAGGACCTGATCCGCGCCGACGGCCTGTACCGGCTGGTCCTTGCGGTGCTTCTTGCCGTAATTTCCTATATTTTCCTCGGCAGCTATATCCGCCTCCCGGAGTTTCGGGGCGTGCATCTTCTGACCTGCGGCTTTGTGCTTCTGTTTCTCGGGCTTTTTGTGAGCGCAAAGGGGAAAATGAAGCTGTTTACCGCTGCATTTTTCGCGGCGGTTCTGATCATCTGGAGTTCCATTTTCCAGTGGAAGCGGCTCTGGGCCGGCATCCTGTCGTACCCCTCGTGGGCCTTTTTCGGCGAGCTTGAGGAGAAGGAGCTTTTGCCCTTCTGCGAGAGCATTCAGGTCGTGATTCTGTCGGTGCTTTCGTTTTTTGCCGCCTGGCTGATTTACGAACGGACGGTTGTAAAAGCGGTCCTTTCCCTGCTGCTTTTTGCGGGACTCATCGCGATGATGTTTTCCGGCGGACAGGTTTCTCATATCGGAACGGTTTTTGTGATCCTGCTTCTTGTGATGTCGCTTTCGGAGCTTCTTCGAAAGTACTCGAAGAAACAGAAAACCGGCTCGCCGATGCGCTACCTTCTCTATCTGATGCCGGTATTTCTTCTCTACGGGGCATTGGTCTTCATGATGCCGGTGTCCGAGGATCCCTACGACTGGAAGGGCTTCCGTTCGGCATATCAGGCGATCGAGGAAGGCTTCCGGAAGCTGTCCTCGCGGCTCGTTCTGAACCGCGGAAAGGGTTATATTTTCAGCTACAGCGGCTTTTCGGAAAATGCGGTGATTTCCGGAAATGTCCGAAGCTCCGAGCAGGAGAACCTGGAGATCAGCAGCAGCGGCTCCTTTGACAGCAGCATTTACCTTGCGGGGATTGTCATGAACCGTTTCGACGGCAGAGAGTGGGAAAATGACTGTCCGGACAGCGACAGTTCGCTCTTTGCGATGGACGCCTATGAGACCTGGCTTGCGGTCAACCGTTACGACCCGGAATATATGCAGGACTATATCCGCCAGAAAGAGGTCAGTATCAAGTACCTGAATATCCGGACCGAGGCGCTGTTCATGCCGCAGAAGGCCTCGTATCTGAAGCTTGACCAGGCCGCCGCGCCGGAGGAAGAACAGGGCGGATCCTATCGCTTCCAGCGAAGAAAAGGCTACGGCACGACCTATGCGGTGCGCTTCTACCAGATGAATCTCGGAAGTCCGCTTTTTACCGAGCTTCTCGAGCACCGCGACGGCTACTGGGACGATGAGACGACGAGATCCTCGTATTACCGTTTCGGCTCCTCCGAGCACATTCCGACGGCTTCCGATCTCTACAGGAAGCGGGCGCTTGCGAAAAACAGCTTCACGGAGAAGCCGGGGATTTCGGACGAACTGCGGAAGTACCTGGATGAGGCGCTTGCGGGCACCGAGCCGGGAAGCCTGGAGCGGCTGTACCGGATCGAATCGCTTCTGAGCTCCTACAGCTATGAGGTCGCCCCCGGGCGGCTGCCGAAGGAGATCCGGAGTGCTTCGGACTTCCTGGACTATTTCCTCCTGGAAAAACGGGAAGGCTACTGCGGGTATTTTGCGACCTGCTTCGCACTTCTTGCGAGAGAAGAAGGGTATCCGGCGCGTTACGTGCAGGGCTTTCTGATCCCTGCGGGCAAGGAAAAGACGATCGTAATCAAGTCCTCGATGGCCCATGCCTGGCCCGAGGTGTATTTTGACGGAATCGGCTGGATTCCCTTTGAACCGACGCCGGGCTACTCGGCCTTCCGCTATACCGGCTGGACGGTCGCATCCCGCGACAAAACAGCGGGTGAGGGCGCAGGGACAGGAGAGAACGCCGGGGAATCTGAGGTCCCCGGCATCAACGGGCCGGAGGAAGTGATTCCGGAAGACCTGATCCTTCCGCCGGAAGAAGAGGAAAAGAAGGGCTTTGACGTGGAAATTCTGGTCCGCGTGCTTCGGGGAATTCTCGCGGCGCTCGGATTCCTTCTCGTCTTTTTCATTCTGTTCATCCTGTCGGAGCGGCTGATCCGTATGATCCGCCTGAAACGAATGAGCGAGAACGCGCGCTACGGCTTCCGGGCGGAGCGGCTTTTAAGAGTCCTTGGCGTGATCGGTCAGCGGCGGACCGAAAACGAGACGCTCCGGGAGTACCGGGAAAGGAATGAGACGCTGATCCTTTCTGAAAACAGCGAGGAAGAACGCGAGAAGGCCTTTCTGTTCCTCGCGGACTACGAGGCGCTTCTCGACGGCGGAAAATTCCGGGAAGAAGCGGCTTCTCAGCGGCTTCAGACCAGCGAATCCGCGCTTTTTGGGATTTTGAAACGGAAAAACAGACTCCGCTATCTGATCTTCCGGCTGATTTATGACTGATGACACTTGCGGTTTTTCCGAAGATATGCTATAATACCACGGTTACGAACACAAGATATAGTGTAAGATCTTTCGGAGGAATCTATGGCAAAGAAAAACGGAGCCGGAGATTATAATGCTTCCAGTATTACCGTACTGGAGGGTCTGGAGGCGGTAAGACGCCGTCCGGGTATGTATATCGGATCGACGGGACGGACCGGACTGAACCACCTGATCTATGAGATCGTAGACAATTCGGTCGATGAATATATGGCCGGCGCCTGCACGAAGATCGAGGTCTCCCTCGAGGACGACGGCTCGGTCATCGTGACGGACAACGGGCGCGGACTGCCCGTGGACCTTCACGAAAAAGGCGTCAGCGCGGAACGTGTCATTCTGACAACGCTTCATGCCGGCGGTAAATTTGATAATAATTCCTATAAAACCTCCGGCGGGCTGCACGGCGTGGGTTCTTCTGCCGTCAATGCCCTGTCGGAGTATTTTGAGATCAAGATCCTGAGAAACGGGAAGATCTATTATGACGCCTACGAGCGCGGAATCCCGACGGTGGAGCTGAAAAACGGCCTGCTGCCGGTGATCGGAAAGGCCAAAGAAACCGGCACGACGATCACCTTCAAGCCGGATCCGGAGATTTTCGAGCACACGCGCTTCAAGGCGGACTGGGTGATGTCGCGTCTTCATGAGACGGCCTACCTGAACCCCGGCCTGACGCTGGTATTCCACAATAACCGACACGGCGAGGAGATGACGGAGACCTACCACGAGCCGGAAGGGCTGGCGGCCTATATCCGCGAGCTCAACGAAGGGAAGACGCCGGTGACCGAGATCATCGAGATCAGGGGCCAGTCGGACGGCATCGAGATGGAGCTTGCGATGCAGTTTGTCGATACCTTTGAAGAGAGGATCATGGCCTACTGCAACAATATCTACAACTCCGAGGGCGGCACGCACGTCGCGGGCTTTAAGACCCGCTTCACGCAGACGATCAACAGCTACGCAAGAGACCTCGGCATCCTCAAGGACCCGAATAAATTCACCGGTCCCGACACCCGCTGCGGCATGACCTGCGTGCTTTCACTGAAGCACCCGGATCCGATCTTCGAGGGCCAGACGAAGACCAAGCTCGGCTCCTCCGACGCCGCAAGGGCCGTTGTCAACATCACCGGCGAACAGTTTGAACTGTACTTTGACAAGCATCTTGAAACGCTGAAAAATGTCATCGCCTGCGCCGAAAAGTCCGCGAAGATCCGGAAGGCGGAGGAAAAGGCCAAATCAAACCTGCTGCCAAAGTCCAAATTCTCCTTCGACAGCAACGGCAAGCTCGCAAACTGCGAGTCCAGGGACGTCAGTAAATGCGAGATCTTCATCGTCGAGGGTGATTCGGCAGGCGGCTCCGCCAAAATGGCCAGAAACCGCACCTATCAGGCGATCATGCCGATCCGCGGAAAGATTCTGAATGTGGAGAAGGCGACGATCGACAAGGTCCTCGGGAACGCGGAGATCCGCACGATGGTCATGGCCTTCGGCTGCGGCTTCTCAGAAGGCTACGGGAACGATTTCGATATTTCGAAGCTGCGCTACGACAAGATCATCATCATGGCAGATGCCGACGTCGACGGTTCGCATATCAGCACGCTTCTCATGACCTTCTTCTACCGCTTCATGCCGGAGCTGATCTCCGAAGGCCATGTCTATATCGCGATGCCGCCTCTATACAAGGCGATTCCGAAGGGCAAGGGCGAGGAAGAGTATCTGTATGACGACGAGGCGCTTCAGAAATACCGCGCGACGCATAAGAATTTCACGCTGCAGCGCTATAAGGGCCTTGGCGAAATGGACGCGGAGCAGCTCTGGGAAACCACACTCGATCCCGAGCGGCGTTTCCTGAAGCAGGTGACGATTGACGACGCCCGGATGGCTGACAAGGTCACGGAGCTTCTGATGGGCACCGAGGTCGAGCCGAGACGTCTGTATATCCAGGAGCACGCGAACGAAGCAATGTTAGACGTATAACCCCCGGCTTCCCCTTGAGGCCGCCGGGTGCCGGTGGCCCCGTACGCGCCGAAGGCGTTGCTGTCAGCGAAGCTGACTGATGAGGTGTCAATAATAACAAAAGGAAAGTAACTATGCCTGAAAAAATAATCTCCGCCGAATATTCGGATGAGATGAAACAGTCTTTTATCAATTATTCGATGTCGGTCATCACGGACCGTGCGGTGCCGGATATCCGGGACGGACTGAAGCCCGTGCAGCGGCGCGTGCTCTACGCGATGAACGAGCTGGGGCTGAATTCCGACAAGCCGCACAGAAAGTCTGCGCGTATCGTCGGCGATACGATGGGTAAATATCATCCCCACGGCGACA
>CAMOZF010000043.1 GCA_946630765.1 uncultured Lachnospiraceae bacterium
ACATGCGGGTGCTTCTTCTCCAGCGCCCCGGAAACGACAGAAACGATTTTATCCCAGGAGCCGATGCCTAAAGCGCCGTCAATTTCCGGAAGCTCCCGCTCAAGCTCCGAAGCGTAGCGCTCCGAAAGGCAGCCCGTGACGACGAGCGCCCGAAGCTTTCCTTCCTCCTTCAGCGCCGCCGCCTGAAGGATCTCCGAAATGCTCTCCTCCTTGGCGTCCCCGATAAAGCAGCAGCTGTTGATAACGATGACCTCCGCCTCGGATTCATCGTCGGTAAAACGGTAACCGGCATCCGAAAGAAGCCCGAGCATGTGCTCGGTATCGGAGAGATTTTTATCGCAGCCAAGCGAGAGAAAAAAGACCGTTTCGTTCATGAAGGCTCCCGATCAGACGGTTTCTTCTCCGCCGTCTTCCGGGTTCTCTTCGGCTTCTTCTTCATAGAATTCCTCGTCCTCAGCGTCGGCAAAATCCTCCTGCCCTTCCTCAAGGACATGCACCTTTCCTGCATAGAACTCTTCTACCGCGATGGAAAGATTCTTTTCCTTTTCCTTTGCATTTACCAGCGGTTCGGAGCCGGCATTGATCTGGCGCGCGCGCTTTGCGGTCGCGAGAACCAGAGAATAACGGTTCGTAATGGTCATGTCGCCGGCGTGTTTGGTATCGTTGATCTTTTCGATCATTTCTTTATAAGACGGATGGATCATCTGTCAGTCCTCCTTCGTAATTTCCACAAGTTCCTTTTTCAGCCGGGCGATCAGGCGGTTTTCCTCATCGGCCTGCCGCTGCGCCTTTCTGATCAGCGCGGTCACGTCCTCAACGCAGCGCCCGAGATCGTCGTTCACGATCAGCTGGTCATACTGCGGCACATAGTCCGCCTCCACAACCGCGCGGCGAAGACGCCGCTTGATCTCGGAAAGCGTTTCGGTGCCTCTTCCCTTCAGGCGCTCGTAAAGCTCCTCCGCGCTCGGCGGAACAACATACAGAAGAAGTGATTCCGGGAAAATCTTCTTGATCTGAAGGCCGCCCTGGACTTCGATCTCCAGGATGACATTTTTCCCCTTCTCCATCTCGGAAAGCACGTAGTCCTTCGGCGTTCCGTAGAAATTGTCGTTGTAGACCGCGTATTCCAGAAGCTTCTCTTCGTCGATCATCTTCTGAAATTCTTCCCTTGAAACGAAGAAATAGTGTTTGCCGTCTTCCTCGCCTTCCCGCATCTTCCTGCTTGTCGCGGAGATGCTCAGGGAAAACTCCTCCGGATAACGCGTAAGAAGCTCTTTTACAATGGTTCCTTTGCCGACGCCGGAGAATCCGGATAATACGATCAGCAGTCCTTTTTCCGCCATGGATCACCTCATCATGATAGATTCTGGGAAATAATTTTAACCTGTTAATTATAACCTACTTTACTGCGGCTGTCAATTCACAAACACAGCCCCGAAAAAGCCTTTATTGGTAGCGCCAGCCGGGGAGGTATTTATTTTTCAGCGCGTTTTTCTGAACCTTTCCGAAGCCCAGAGGGAAGCCGTCCGCCGTGACCAGCGCATAGCCGTCCTCAAGCTTCTGATCGGAGATATCCAGCGTCTCGCCTTTGAGATAGCGGATCACCCGTGGGTCGCCGCCGGAAAGCGCGAGGCAGTTTCCGAATTCGCCCATCCTCAGCGCCATTGCAAGCGCCTGAGAGGGCTCAAAACGGTTTTTCTTCTGTTCCCCGAGAAGAAGTCCCTCGCGCATCACGCGAAGCCCGGAAAGGGGCATATTCGCGCTTACAGGCTGAAGATACAGCCGATCGCCGCGAAGCACGGTCCTGCCGCCGGAAAGCACGCCCTGAAGGCCCGATAAAAATGCTTCCGTCTCCAGAGACAGCCGGGGACCTTTTTCACCTGTTCCCTGCGTATCCGCCGGTCTTTCCTGCGCCTCGGAAGACGCATCTTCCTTCTTCAGGAGCGCCACAAAATGCCCCTCTCCCCGAAGCCTGTGCGGATAGAGCCGCGCACAGTGAAGAAGCTCCGGATCGTCAACAGACGACAGATCCGGTCTTCCGGGCATGAAGCCCTCATAGCGCCCCGGAATCGGCACCACGTGCAGCGCCGGGCAGATCGATTTCATATAGAGGACCGTCTCCTCGTCCTCCGTCGGGGAAAAGGTGCAGGTCGAGTACAGGAGCATGCCGCCCGGGCGGAGCATTCGGAGAGCCGCCCGCGTGATCTTTTTCTGAAGCCCCGCGTAGAATTCGTTTCCGTGCTCGATCCAGCTTCGGATCACGGCAGGCTCCTTTCGGAACATGCCTTCGCCGGAGCAGGGCGCGTCGATCAGGATCTTGTCAAAATACCCCTCAAACCGGCCCGCGAGCTTCTCCGGGTCCTCCGACAGAATCACGGAATTTTTCACGCCGAAAAGCTCCAGATTCTTCAGAAGCGCCTGGGCTCTGGTGTTGCTGATATCGTTTGCATAGAGGACGCCGGAGCCCTGAAGCTTTGCCGCAAGCTCCGTCGATTTTCCGCCCGGCGCCGCGCAAAGATCCAGCACCCGGTCCCCGGGTTCCACCGGAAGGACCGCAGCCGGCGCCATCGCCGAGGGATCCTGCAGATAGTAGAGCCCCGCATAGTAGTAGGGGTGCTTTCCGGGCTTGTCGGAAGCGCTGCAGTAATAGCCGTTTTCGGTCCACGGCACCCTTTCAAGCAGGAAGGGACTGATTTTTTCAAATTCTTCCGGACTGATCTTCAGCGTATTCACCCGGAGCCCGTAGGTCCTTTCGTCCCCGAAGCTATCAAGATAAGCCGGATACTCATCCCCGAGAAGCGTCTTCATCACCTGAAGATAGCTTTCCGGAAGTTTTTCTTTACGGTCGTTCATTTTTCGCTGTCCTCAACAGAAGAAGGCATGCCTTACAAAGCATGCCTTCTTCGGGAATTCATGATCTTTATCACTACTCTGATTACTCTTCGTATTCGTCGTCTTCTTCATCATCCGCTTCCGCTTCAAAGAAAGGCTTTTCACTCGGACGCTCCTCCTGCTCCGGCGCCTGATTGTTCAGTTCGCGCTGGTTGGATTCGATGATGTTCAGATGCTCCGACAGGGAAGAAAGAAGCGCCGTATAACGGTTCTGGGTATCTTCAACCGTGCCGGAAACGATGGAGCGCAGATTCTCCAGCATCGCATTCGTGTAGTCGAGCGCGCCCTTACGGATCGCATCGGACTCCTCCGTCGCGCTGTCCAGCATTTCCTTCGCCTGCTCCTGCGCGTCCTTCAGGATCTCGTTCGCCTTGTCATAGGCCATCCGCGTGATCTGGTTCTCGCTGACCAGATGGTCCGCATAGGCCTGCGCCTTGTCCTCTACCTCCGCTGCCTTCTTCTTGGCATCGGAAAGGATCTTGTCGCGGTTATTGAGCATCCGCTGATATTTCTTGACTTCCTCGGGCGTATACTGCCTGAGTTCATCCAGAAACTCCTCCAGCTGAGGCCGATCAACAATGATCTTCGTATTCGAAAAGGCCTGCATTTTACATCCGTCAATATACTCTTCAATATCGCCGATTACCTGTTCAATTCTGTTGCTCATTGTGATTTACCTCGCTTTTATTTTTATCTTTTCATGAATTTTCTCTGCTACATAATCCGGGACAAATTCCGAAATATCGCCGCCGTAGGAGGCCACCTCCTTGACAATGCTGGAGGAAAGATAGGCGTATTTCAGGTTGGTCGACAAAAATACCGTATCGACGTCCCCGGCGAGCTTTCGGTTGGTCTGGGAAAGCTGAAGCTCGTATTCAAAATCCGTCACCGCCCGCAGACCCCTGACCATGAAGGACGCGCCTTCCTGACGGGCAAACTGCACCGTAAGGCCGGAGAAGGATTTGACTTCCACATTCGGAAGATCGGACACAGCCCTTTTTATCAGCGCGATGCGCTCCTCCACAGAGAAAAGCGGCACCTTCGCCGAATTATTCAGCACGCCGACAATCAGCCGGTCTGCAATCAGGCTTGCCCTTCTGATGACATCAATATGACCAAAGGTGATCGGATCAAAGGATCCCGGATAAATGGCTGTACTCATCTGTTTTCTGTCGCTTCAAGGCTCTTTTTCCGAAGAAAAAGATGCCGGTTTGTTTTGTATTTCTTGTCCCTGACAATTTCAAAGGAAAGATTCGAAAGCACCGAAGGATCAAACTGCATCGATTCCTCGCAGACAATCAATGTCTCCCTGTTCACAAGGGGGGAATCCTGAAGAACCGAAAGCACCTTCTCCACAAAGCCGTCCCCGTAGGGCGGATCCATGAAGATCACGGAAAAGGCTTCCTCCCCCGTGTCTTCAAGCCTTCTGATCCCGGAAAGGACATCCGTTTTCAGGACCGCAGCCTTCTCCTGGAGCTTTGTAAAACGCAGATTGTCGGAAATGCACTTCACGGCAGCCGGATTCTTCTCGATGAAAACGGCCCTTTTCGCGCCTCTTGAAAGCGCCTCGATGCCGATCGCGCCGGATCCTGCAAAAAGATCCAGAAAGCGGCAGTCATAAAGCGAATTCTGAAGAATGTTGAAAAGTGTTTCCTTGATCCTGTCCGTCGTCGGTCTTGTCAAAAGACCCGGTACGGTTTTCAGAGGAAGGCTTCTCGCCGTCCCGGCAATCACACGCATACTGCTCTCCCGTCAGGTACTTTCAATATCATATCACTTTTTACATTGCATGACAAGTTAAAAGAAAAAGTTTTTCCCCTTATATGATATCTTTTCTTTTCAGAACCGTCAGCTGAAGAAGAATGCAAAGCGCCGTATACCCAAGCACGACGATCAGCGCCGAAATCACGGTGTCCCATTTGCCGACCGACAGCAGGCTCAGGTTGCCGACAAGGGAAATATACTGCAGCCGGAAGGTGCGCGCTGAATTCAGTCCCGTCAGAATATCCGACATGGAGAAAAGCATCGGCGCCCCGATCAGGATGTAGACGATCGCGAAAATCACCGCGGTCATGGGCTTCCGAAGGAGCTCTGAAACCGTCAGAACGACAATCCCGATCGCGCTGATGATCAGGGTGATCATCAGGATATGCACGATAAATGCGCCGATATTTCCGACCGGTACGTCCCTGAAAAAGAATCCCGCATTCAGAAGCATCGCAAACGCCGCGACGTCCGTGAGAAGGAAGCTGTACAGAAGGATCAGAATCACATGGGTGAAAAACATCTGCGTTCTCGTAAATTCCGAAGCGATATTCTTGATAAAGCCGCTGCGCTTCAGCGGAAGAAGAAAGACCGCGATGAAGATCACGAGAAACAGCTCGACGTTTCCGTTGAAGCCAAGAGCCGCGAATTCCACAAGCGTATCCACATGGTTTCCGGATAAGAGCTCCGTCACGCCGGGATCCATGCCGCCGAAAAGAAAGCTGTAAAAATCGGTAAGAAAGGGCGCGTTTCCGAACGCAATTCCGTAGGTGATTCCCGCGGTGAAGCTGAGTCCGAAGCAGACAAGAAGCAGAATCAACGGGCTTTTTGAGCTTTTCATGCGGTAAAGCTCGGCAAAAAGAAAATGCTTCATCGTCCGCTCCCTCCTCTCGTAATACCGATAAAATAGTCCTCGAGGGAATCCCGGATCACGCGGCATTCATGCACATGGATACCTGCCTGCTCCATCCGATCCAGCATTTCATCCTGCCTTCCGAGCTGCTCCAGCACGTGAATCATATGGGAGGACTTGGTCTGGTAGCTGAAAATATTCATCTCCTCCAGTACCTTTTTCGCCGCGGCCGTATCATCGACAATCAGGCGCACATAGCCCGGCATGGTCTCCAGGATTTCCTCCTCCGAGGCCTCCTTCACGAGCCTTCCCTGCTCCATGATGCCGTAGACGGTCGCGAACTTGCTAAGTTCCGACAGCTGATGGCTGGAGATGATGATCGTCTTTCTCTCTTCATGAAGACGCTGAAGGATCAGACGAATGTCGCGAAGTCCCTGGGGATCCAGTCCGTTCAGCGGCTCGTCGAGGATCACGATATCCGGATCGCCCGTCAGCGCGAGCGCAATCGCGAGGCGCTGCCGCATCCCAGGAGAGAAGCTTCCTGTCCGGACATCGGCCCAGTTCTCGAGCCCGACGAAGCGCAGGAGCTCGCGGGATCTCTCCTCCCCGCCCGGCGCGTGAAGGGCGATTCTCTTGATCTCCAGATTCTTCACTGCGCTGAGTGAATTGTAAAGCCCCGGATCCTCGATGAGGACGCCGATCCGCGGCTTCTTTCCGTCAGTCCGGCGCCCGAACTCAATCTCTCCGGCGCTCGGCCTGGAAAGCCCCGAAAGCATCCGAAGAAGCGTCGTCTTACCGGCGCCGTTTCGTCCAATCAGCCCGTAGACAGCGCCTTCCTCCACATGGAGGTCGACGCTGTCTACGGCAGTGGTATTCGGATATCCCTTCGAAAGATTCGAAGTTGTAATGATATAAGACATGCTGCTTGTCTTCCTCTCCGTCTGAAGCCCGTTTATTCCGTCTCTTCTTCAGACTGCGGTTCTTCGGCATCGGTCTTTTTTTCTGCGGCCTCCTTTTCCTGTCGGTTGATCACGCGGATCAGGAAAAGCCCCAGAACGATCAGCACCACGAGAACGGCGCCGAGGATAAAGAACAGATTGTAATTTCCGCTGAACATGCCCACCGTCATGCCGATAAAGGTCAAAGCGATCAGGACCAGCAGAATCAATGCCAGTACTTGCATAACTTGTTGCTCCGAATAAGTATTTTACAGGGTCGTCTTACAGATCCGCAGGCGTTTCCGCGATTCTCTTCTCTTCCATCAGTTCATCATAGAGCGCCTGGTACTTTCTCGCGGACGCCGCCCAGGAGAAGTCCTTCTTCATCGCCCGTTCAACCATCTGGTTCCAGTGCGCGCGGTCGCTTTCAAAGATATGCTTTGCGTAGCGGATGATGCCGAGCATCTCATGCGCGTTGTAGTTCCGGAAGGAGAAGCCGGTGCCCTCATTTGTGATCTCGTTGTAGGCCTCGACCGTATCCGCAAGGCCGCCGGTCTCACGCACGATCGGAAGCGTGCCGTAGCGCAGAGACATCAGCTGCGAAAGTCCGCAGGGCTCGAAAAGCGACGGCATCAGGAAGGCGTCACAGGAAGCGTAGATCCGGTGAGACAGCGGCTCGGAATAGTAAATATTCGCGCTCACAGAGCCCGGATACATCGACGCATAGTAGCGGAACATGTCCTCATAACGCTTCTCTCCGGTACCGAGAATCACGATCTGCGTATTCGGGATCTCGCAGATCTCGTGCATGACGCAGTCGATCAGGTCGAAGCCCTTCTGGTCCGTGAGTCTTGAAACAATACCGATCATGAAGGCGTCAGGATTTTCCTGAAGTCCCAGCTCCTTCTGAAGTGCGGCCTTGTTCTTGGCCTTTCCGCCGATCGCGTTCTTGATATTATAGGTTTCGGCGATATCCGGGTCGGTTTCGGGATTGTAGAAATCCGTATCGATACCGTTCACGATGCCGCGAAGATAATTGGATTTCGCCCGAAGAAGGCCGTCCATGCCTTCACCGTAGAAGGGCATCTTGATCTCTTCGGCATAGGTGTCGGAAACCGTCGTGATGCGGTCCGCATAAACCAGGCCGCCCTTGAGCATGTTGCCGTTTCCATAGGCCTCCAGCTTGTCGGGCGTGAAATAGTACTCCGAAAGGCCGGTCTTTTCCATCATCGTTCTGACGTCCCAGGTGCCCTGGAATTTCAGGTTGTGGATCGTGAAAATCGTCTTCATGTTGCGGAAGTACAGGTCGCCCTGGAAGGAGTCATTCAGGTACACGGGGACGAGGCCCGTCTGCCAGTCATGGCAGTGGATAATGTCCGGCTTCCACGGAAGAAGCGGCAGCACTGACAGCACCATCCGCGAGAAGAACGCAAACTTCTCGATATCGTCATAGACATTGCTGTAGGGCCAGGAGCCGTTGAAATAGAACTCACTGTCGATAAAATAGAAAATCACGCCGTTCAGCTTCAGCTGATACAGACCGACATACTGGTCTCTCCAGCAGAAGCCGGTGTAGAAATGGGTGACATATTCCATCTGTTCGCGGAAGCTGTCCTTGATGCAGGTGTATTTGGGCATGATCACACGGACATCGTATTTTTCGGGGTCAAAATATTTCGGAAGGGAGCCCGCGACATCCGCAAGTCCGCCGGTTTTGATAAAGGGCACGCACTCGGATGCGGCAAAAAGCACATTTGTTTTCATCTGTTACCTCCGTACAGGATTGCCTTTTTCTTATCATATCAGCCGCAATCCTTTTCGTCAACAATAAACCACAAAAACTCTGCATTGCAAAAGCGCAGAATCAATGTTACAATAGCGCCATCATCAGAAACAAAGGAACGGATTATGCTCTATCTTCAGATACAGAATCTCGGCAAATTCACGGCACTTCTCTTCTCCTCCGACGGCTTTGACCGTTTTCTTCTGCACGACGCGACATTTGAAACCATGTACACGAGTGTGTTCGAGGGCCGGAAAAATGAAGCCTATTTTACGGACGAGGAGAAAGAAGAAGCGCTTTCGGACAGCTACGTCCTCTGGAGCGAGATCCGCCCCGCGGCGTTTGAGCTGCTGAAGGGGAAAAAGCTTCCCGTTTCCTTCCGCGTGACGCTTCTGACCTCCCGGAAAAACACCGCTTCGATTGTCGAGCGCTCGGGCTTTTCCGGCTGTCCCGTGACGTCTCTGTCCCTGTCCCTTCAGTACCGCGAGCAGAAGCTTTATCTTCGGACCGGCGTCTCATATCAGGGCTTCTCGATGGACCGGAGCCTCGAAAAATACTGGGACGATCAGGTGCTGTCCTTCCTTTCCCGCAGAGAAATCGAGGTGCAGGAGCCCGAGGAATAATCCCTTTTTCGTCATTTTCCAAAAAAGGCAGGTGAACAACCCTTTCACCTGCCTTTTAGATTACCGGTCCGGGAGATCCGGTCACAATAATCAGTCTTTTTTCTCCTGTGCGGCTTTTTCGGCCTGGTACTTTTTCTTCAGTTTCACAAACTCCACAATTGCCTGAACGGTACCGTCGAAGCCGAGCCGGCTTCTGTTGAGACACAGGTCATAGGACTGCGCCTCGCCCCAGCGCTTGTTGCTGTAGTAATTGTAGTAGTTGCTTCTTCTTTTGTCGGTTTTCTGGACATAATCCTTTGCCTTGTCATACTTGAGCTCATAGGTCTCCATGACATGCTGGATTTTATCTTCCTTGTCGCCGGTAATGAATACCGACACGAGATCCGGATCACCTTCAAGTGCATAGTCCGCGCATCTTCCGACAAATACGCAGCTTTCCTGTTCCGCAATGTGCTTGATCGCATTGTACTGGGCCAGGAAAACCTTCTGCTCCATCGGCATGTCGACCTGTCCTGAATGATAGCTCATCGAATAGGTATCCATTACGAGTGAATACAGAAAACTTCTTGTCGGTACTTCGTCGTGGGTCTCGAGAATATCCTCGCAGAGTCCGCTGTTTGATGCCGCCACCTTGATCAGTTCCTTGTCGTAGCAGTTGACGCCCAACGCCTCCGCAAGCGCAAGGCCGATTTTCCTTCCGCCGGATCCGCTTTCACGACCGATTGTAACGATAATCCTTCCGTCAATCTTTTCTTCCATAAAGGGCGCCTCCTTTTTGATGCATGATCTTTCGGATCTTCATTTCCGATCCAAGAACACTGGTTTCAATTTGTTGCATATTACCTCATACATATTATACAACAAATGCACGCGTTCCGCAACAGTTTTTGTAAGTTTTTCTTCCGGTGGATCAGCCCTGTGCCTGAACAGCCGTGATTGCGATAACGCCGACGATGTCGTCGCTCGAGCAGCCGCGGGAAAGATCGTTTACAGGCGCTGCGATGCCCTGGCATACCGGGCCGTAAGCTTCAGCCTTCGCAAGACGCTGTACAAGCTTGTAGCCGATGTTGCCGGCGTCGAGATCCGGGAATACAAGGACGTTGGCCTTTCCGGCAACGGGGCTCTGCGGGGCCTTGCTTGCGCCGACAGCGGGTACGATTGCGGCATCCAGCTGCAGTTCGCCGTCGATCATGTACTGCGGATATTTCTCCTG
>CAMOZF010000044.1 GCA_946630765.1 uncultured Lachnospiraceae bacterium
CGATTTTACCGCAGACGCACCGACTGCGCCGGCTGTGGCGACCGTTTCAGCGGAGACCGAAGCGCCGATGGGATCTGCGAAAACTGCCTGCGGGACTGCGGCCGAGCCCATGACCCCGGGCGCACTGATGCTGCCGGAACTGACCGCACCGGAGACCGCCGATGTCGCTCTGACGGCTTCCGGAACCGCAGCCACAGCTTCGGCAGACGCCGGTATGCCCGCACCCGACCGGACCGCCGAAAGGTCCGTCCGCATCAGGTACACCAGCAGAGGAAGCGGCGCAAAGGAGAACATATAGCCCTTCCGCTTCAGCTCCTCCGCCTTCTTCTGCAGCGCCTTCCGCGCGTTATGCAGCCGGGACTTGACGGTATTTTCGTTGGTCTCAAGAGACTCCGCGATTTCCCGGATCGGCAATTCTTCCACATAAAACATTGTGACCGCCATCCGCTGCTCGTCCGTAAGCGCCTGCAGAAGCTCCTGTAAAAGCACACGCCGTTCCGACTGAAGATACGCTTCCTCCGGATGCCCCGCCGCGTTCATGTCCGGAATCTGGAGGATCGGATCCGTGTCTGCCCCCTCCATGTTCTCCGGAACATAGTCCGAAAACAGCATCGGATTCTGCTTCCTGAGTTCATTCTTCGCGGTATTTGCCACGATCATCGAAAGCCAGGAGGAGAATTTCTCAGGATCCTTCAGGCTGTCCAGATGATTGTAGGCCCGGATATAGGACTCCTGCAGCACATCCTCCGCGTCCTGCGGATTCTTCATGTATTTGAGCGCCACATAGTATTTTTCCTGCCAGGTTCTGTTGTAAAGCTCTTCCTGCGCTGCACTGCTTCCTTCCTTCGCGTCCGCAACCAGGGACGCAAAGCTCACAACCACCGGTTCGCCGCAGGTTTTACAGAATTTATCACCCGGCAAGATCATATTTCCGCACTTCTTGCAATAAGCCATCTTAAATTCCCTCTTTTCCGCCTGCATCAGTCTGACCAGAAGAATCAGGCCCTGATCGGTATTTTTCCTTCCATCCATTTTCTCCTTTTTCAGAAGCGTTTTTTCGCTTCTCTGTCATTAAGACACAGGAAAACGGGGAAAGGTTTTTGTTTTGATCCTGTTTTTTCATCATACGATTTTTTCCGGGAATCGTCAACTGAATATTCCCGCGTATCGAATCGAACATTTGTTCATCTTTCGTCTTGACAACGGCGCCTCTCCGGTTTATGATGGTCTCATCAGGAAAAGCAATTGTCAGGCCCCGCGGCCTGATCCGAAGATATGCAGGAGGCAGGACGATGAATTTTGCAGAAAAGATCAGAGACGCCCGCGTGAGAAGGGGCTATACCCAGAAGCAGCTTGCGATGAGCTGCGACCTGACAACCCGGACCATTCAGAACTACGAGCTCGGCGCACGCCTGCCCAAGAGCAGGGACACCTACCGGCGGCTCGCGGATGCACTCGGCCTCAGCGAATCGGTGCTTCGGTCCGGATAATGCCGCATGGAACCAAGGGAACGCGCCTATATCGCGATCGATATGAAAAGCTTCTATGCTTCTGTCGAATGTGTCGCGCGCGGCGTCGATCCGCTGAAGGCCAACCTCCTGGTGGCCGATGAAACCCGTTCCGACCAGACGATCTGCCTTGCGGTGTCGCCGGCACTGAAGGCGATCGGCGTCCCGTCGCGCCCCCGGCTTTTCGAAGCCAAGCAGGCGATCCGCCGCTACGAATCGGAGCATCACACCAGGGTCTTCTACTATACCGCCGTGCCGCGCATGGCCGAGTACGAACGGATCTCCGCGCAGATCTACGGGATCTGCCTGCGGTACGCGGCGCCGGAAGACATTCATGTTTACAGCATCGATGAGAATTTCATCGACTGCACGCCTTACCTGGCACTCTACCGGGACCGGGCCCGTAAGGAGGGCGTCCATCCGGCGCACGCGATGGCCATGACCATCATCCGGGACATTCTCAGCACGACCGGCATTACCGCGACTGTCGGCATCGGAACCAATATGTATCTGGCCAAGGTCGCGATGGACATCGTCGCCAAGAAGAAAAAACCGGACCGTTACGGCGTACGGATCGCGGAGCTGAATCCCGAAAGCTACCGCATCCTTCTCTGGGATCATCAGCCGCTGACGGATTTCTGGCAGATCGGCCCCGGGAAGGCGCGCCGGCTGCAGCTCAGCGCCCTCTTCACCATGGGAGACATCGCGGAAAAGTCGCTGTATGACGAGGAGTTTTTCTACAAGACCTTCGGCATCGACGCGGAGATCCTGATCGACCATGCCTGGGGCGAAGAGCCGGTGGGCATGCGGGATATCAAGACGTACCGCAGTGTCCGAAAAAGTCTTTCAAGCGGACAGGTGCTCCCCCGCCCCTATCTCTATGAGGAAGCCAGGAACGTCCTTCAGGAAATGATCGAAGGGCTCTGTTCCGACATGTACGAAAAGGGCCTGGTTTCCTCAACCTTTACCTGGTGGGTTTCTTTCGACTACAAGTCGCTGGAGCATTGTCCGGCGTACGACGGACCGCTTGCGCTGGACTTCTACGGAAGGCTCCATCCCCGCCATCAGAACGGCACGGTTCGGCTGATGCGAAAGACCGCTTCTTCATCGGATGTGACGGCGCCCGTGCTGTCCCAGTTCGACCTTCGGACCGATCACCGGCTCCTGTACCGGCGTCTGGGGATCTGCGCCGCGGATACTTCGCTGGATATGAGCCTCTTCCAGATCGATTTATTTACCGATTACGAGGCACTGGAGCGTGCGCGGGCACTTCAGCGTTCCATCCAGGAAATCCGCCGCAAATACGGCAAAAACGCGCTTGTACGCGGCTTTAACCTGCTGCCGGGCGCAACAGCCATCGAAAGAAATCAGCAGATCGGCGGACATCGGGCCTAAAGGCCGGCGTCTTCCGGCCAAAGCAGTACGGAGTTATCTATGTGTACACGTTTTCATATTGAACTGAGCGATGAAGTGTTCCGGCGGATCGTCGAAGAATCTGACAATTCACCGGTTCTTCGGAAGTTCCGCACCAGTCCCCTGCACTATGTGCGCGAGGGCGAGGTGCGGCCGACCGATGTCGTGCCGGTGCTGGCGCCGGACCCTTCCGGAAGGCGCCGGGTATATCCGATGCGCTTCGGCTACACCTTTCCCGGGAAAAGCGCCCCGATCGTCAACGCACGTGTCGAAACCGCAGGAGAAAAGCCCAGCTTTTCCCGCGATTACCGTTCTCACCGCTGCATCATCCCGGCCTCCTGGTATTATGAATGGGAACATCTCAGAAACTCGGAGGGGAAGATCATCACCGGACGGAAATTCCTGATCCAGCCAGCAGGCGCCAAAAGGACCTGGCTCGCCGGCCTTTACCGGATCGAAGACGGTCTGCCGCGCTTTGTCATTCTGACCCGGCAGCCTTCGGAAGCCGTCCGGAAGATTCACGACCGTATGCCGCTGATCCTGCCGGAGGAGCGGATCGACGACTGGATCAATCCTTCGGGGAATCCGGAGGCGCTGCTGCCCTTTGCCGTGACAGATCTTTTTTTTACACCTTTTCAATCAGATGGACTTATGGTAAGATAGACTGATAATACGAAAAGGGAGTCGAAACGATCAATGGCAGTGGAGAAAATAGCAGTCATTCCAGCCTATGAACCGGATGCACGGATGCTTGAGCTGGCAGAAAGGGTCCGGGACGAAGGCTTCCGCCTGCTTCTTGTAGACGATGGAAGCGGTCCGGATTACGCGGATCTTTTCCGGAAGGCAGAGGAATTCGGATCTGTGATCTCTTATCCTGAAAATCATGGAAAGGGATATGCACTGAAAGCAGCCTTCACCTGGCTTCTGAAGCACCAGAAAGATGACTGTCATATCATTACCCTGGACTCTGACGGCCAGCACACCATGAAGGACGCACTGCGGCTTTTCGCGGAGCTTCAGAAAGCGCCGGAAGCCCTGTGGCTCGGCTCGCGCTTCCTTCCGAAGGATGCACCCTTACGGAGCCGGATCGGCAACGATATCAACCGCTTCCTTTTCAGAAGGTGTACGCATACCGAAGTCTATGACGTCCAGACCGGCATGCGGGCCTTCTCCTCATCACTGATTCCCCTGATGCTTCAAAGCGCCGGGAACCGCTACGAATACGAAATGAATGTCCTTCTGGATATTGCGAAAAAAAAGATCCCGATCCGCGAGATCGAGATTGAAACCATCTATATTGACAACAACAGCAGCTCCCATTTCAAACCGCTCCGGGATTCCTTCCGCATTTACTGGCAGATCATCCGGTCCTTCGGAAGATTCAGGAGATAACAAAGCTGCCGGACAGGAGATTTTCAGCATCATCCTGTCCGGCAGTTTTATTGATTATTCTACTGTGATGATCACCTGCTGATAACGCACCATCCGGAAATGTCCGGCAGTCTGCGCCTTCACCACAAGGTGGAACCGATCCTGCGGCTTCGCAGAAGCGGGGATTGTGAGATTTGCAGCCGTGCTTCCGCAGTTCAGAACCGCTTCATTTGCACATTCGGCGCTCGCTTCCTTATACAGGCAGAATGAAACCGACAGCGGGAGCTCCGCGTCGACGCCGCAGTCGGGCTTCATGTACGCTTCCGCATGAATCGACAGCGTCTCGCCGGGCTTTGCCGTGAGGTTCAGGCCTTCTTTGATCTCCAGCTTCGGTGCATGCTCCGCCTGTTCATACGAAGTCTTGCTGCACCAGTCGACACGCGCCGCAAAATCACGCTGAATATCCGCGACATAGGGCCACATGGATTCCAGCTCGTGAATCTGACCATCGCGGTCTTTGTAGCCGTCCACCGAAACATCCCAGACATTCAGCGGCTCGCCCTTGGAGTTATATTGGTCGCTGACCTTATGATAACGGCCTGCGATACCGCCCCAGGAGAAGTCCTCGAGCGTCCTGAAGCCCCAGCAGGGGAACAGCAGGAAGAAGGTCGGCGAATCGCCCTCCGACAGGAAATCAAAGGGCTCTGCCGGCGGCAGTCCCATCCTTGCGCCAAACCATGTCTTCGTAATCTCCGGGTTCGACCCGAACTGTCCATCCGGTCCTTCACCCTCATAAACCTTGCCGTCCAGCCAGGTGCAGTAGCCTGCTGCAAGCGCTGACTTTCCGTTCAGGATTTCAGACTTCATAAATGCCGCGCGCAGGGTATCCTTCGACTCGCCCTCCGGCATCACAAACCAGGGATAGGCATAGCTCTTCATCTGAAGGGTCTTGACAAACTGCATATCCGGCCAGTTTTCCGCAATGTAATTTCTGTAGGTCGGATCCTGCTCGCCGCAGGCCGTGATCACAACCTTCTTCATGATCTTTTCGCGAAGCGCCGGCCATTCGGCTGTATTTTCATACATGTTCTGAATGTCCAGAAGTGCTCGGGCAAGGGTGTTGGTACCGCCCCATACCTGAACATAAAGCGTCCGCGGATCATCATCGAGAATGTGCTTGCGGATCAGCTCCGAGCCGTCGGTCGGATGGTCCATCTCGCCCTCGTAGCCGATATTGCCGACCTTGGTGACCGCGCGAAGCGCATCCGGCGAAGGATACCCTTCAGCATGCTTCTGCAGGTTGACGTAATCCTTTTCGTAATCATCCAGCACCTTCATCATCCAGTCCGTGCCGGGCCAGCGGTAGGGCTTGCTGTAATCACCGGTCACCGTTCCTTCAAATTCGAAAGCGCTTCGTTTCACCTTGCTGGCATCGGCGCCCTCGACGCCGATCCAGTGGAATTTACTGGAGCTCTGGACAATTCCCTGAACCTCCACTTCATTTGCGTACAGAAGGAAATGCCGAAGAGAATTCTGGTCATCCACCTCTGCGTCCTGGGTTATTATGGTCCGAATTTTATTATTTTCCATCTTGCGTTCCTTTCCAGCTCAGTTTCGTGTTATTACCTATCGTAACGATTTTCCGAAGTGAATTCAAGCCAAAATTCATGAAATTTCACTTAATTTCACAGAAGAAATTAAGTTCCCCGATTTTCCCTGCAAAATGCGCCCTCCGTCCCCGAGCAATAGCTGTGCTCAGCTGCCGTACCGAAGCGCCCGAAGCCGTCGAACTGCTTCGATCACCGCTTCTGCCGCGTCTTCACTCTCCTCTTCCGTACTGAACTCCCCAAAGCTGAAGCGAAGAGAAGCATTTGCCCGTTCAATATCCATTCCCGGAAGCGCCATCAGAACATGCGAAGGCTCCAACGCGCCGGATGCGCAGGCCGATCCCGACGCCGCCGCGATTCCCTTCATGTCCAGAAGGATCAGAAGAGACTCCGCCTCAATGCCCGGAAAACTGAGGTTCAGATGTCCGGGAAGGCATCCCGTCCGGTCGGGTTCCGTGGATTCCTCAAGGTCCTTCAGGCACTGCAGTCCGTTGATCCGGACGTCCGGAAGCGCCGAAAGGATCTTCCGAAGGAAAAGGTTCCGAAGCCTCGAAATCCGCTCCGCCGACTCGGCCATATGCACTTCCGCGTATTTGACCGCTTCATAAAGCCCCGCAATCCCCGGTGTATTCAGGGTTCCGGAACGTTTTTTCCGCTCCTGCCCGCCGCCGTAGATCTGCGGCTTCAGCGCAGCCTTTGAAGACGCATACAGAAATCCGACGCCCTTTGGCGCGCCAAGCTTATGGCCGCTCGCGGACAGAAGATCAATATGACAGGCTTTCACATCGATCGGAATATGCCCGAAGGCCTGCACCGCGTCCGTATGGAAAAGCGCCCCGTATTTCTCACAGATTTCGCCGATCTCGCAGATCGGTTCAATAGTCCCGAGTTCATTATTTGCCGTCATCACGGACACCAGGATTCGAGCTTCTGCATCTGCTGCGCCCGGCTGCATTGTCCGATCCGCTTCAAGAAGTTCCAGGATCGCCTGTTCCACCTGCTCCGGGTGAATCCCCCCTTCGGAATCCGGCTTCAGGATCGTCAGTGTCCGGTCTCCGCAGCACCAGGCCTTTGCCGCCTGCAGCACCGCTTCGTGCTCGATCGCCGTTGTAATGATATGCCGCACGCCGCCATTTGCCGCGCCGAAGATCGCGAGATTGTCGCTCTCTGTCCCGCCGGATGTGAAGATCAGCTCCTCCGGTCTGCAGTTCAGCATTCCCGCGATTTCCCGCCGTGCACTGTCGATCACCATGCGGCTTTTCTGCGCCGCCTGATGGATCGACGAGGGATTCGCGTATTCTTCTGTCATAAATCGCATCACCTGTTCGGCCGCTTCGGAAAGCACCGGCGATGACGCCGCATAGTCAAGATAAATCATCCTATTCCCCTGTTGTATTGTATTCCTCTTCCAGTTCCGATTATACAGGCATCCCAGTAAAAATCAAGAAAAAACTGCAGGCGGGGGCTTTCCCCGCATCAAGCAGTTCTTGCAAGGCCATCTGACCTATTATATAATATAATAATATCATCACTTTACTTTTCGGAGTTTTTCATGAAGGAACGATCTGAAACAATCCAGCTGCACACCGCTCTCGGAGAGATCACTGGCATCGCGGATGAACGCTGCCGGAAATTCCTCGGGATTCCCTACGCACATGCCGCGCGCTTCGAATACGCAGTCCCTGTCGAGCGCTTTGATGCAGCATTTGACGCCTGTGCCCCGGGACCGGCCTGTCCGCAGAACCGCGCGGTCCATGAGCATCTGGAAAATCCGACACGCCGCTTCTATAAGCGGGAATTCCGCGACGGGATGGATTTCCGTTATGAGGAAGACTGTCTGAATCTCAACATTTTCACTCCGAAGGCCCCCAAAAAATGTCCCGTCGTCATCTTCATCCACGGCGGCGGCTTCGACTCCGGGATCAATTCGGAAAGCCCCTATGACGGCTCGGCGCTTGCCGAACGCGGCATCCTTACGGTTTTCATCAACTACCGGGTCGGCGTTCTCGGCTACTTTACGCACGAGGCGCTGCAGAAGAGCTTCGGAAGAGACGGTAATTTCGGGCTCGACGATCAGCGGACGGCGATCCGCTGGGTCAAAAAACACATCGCGGATTTCGGCGGCGATCCGGAGAATATCACGCTCGTCGGTCAGAGTGCCGGCGCGATCTCCATCCAGTACCTCTGTCTGAACCCGGACAATCACGGACTGTTTCAGCGCGCGGTCATGATGTCCGGCGGCGGGCAGTTCCCGAAATTCTCCCTGCCGCGCCCCGCTGCAGAAACACACGAATACTGGCTTCAGTTCATGGCGCTTGCCGGATGCGGCAGCTTTGAAGAATTTCAGAAGGCCGACCTTTCGAAGCTTTTTGACGCTGTCGAAAAGATCAAAACGCTCCGGAAGGATTCCGTCTACCACACGATGCCCGTAATTGACGGATATCTTCTCCCCGGCCCCGTCGACCAAATGATCCGTCATCCGCTGCCCATCGACTACATGATCGGCTACACCAACAACGATATGTACGCCCCGATCATGGCGAAGATCGGCAACCGCTTCGGAAAAGACAACGGCGCGTACATCTACTATTTCGATCTGGATGCGCCGGGCGACGATAACCGCGCCTTCCATTCTTCCGACCTTCGGTACATGTTTGAAACCCTGAAGACGAGCTGGCGGCCCTATTCAGCGTCTGACTATGAGGCCTCCGAAACAATGGCCGCGTATCTCGCGAATTTTGCCCGTGGAGGCAACCCGAACGGTCCGAAGCTGCCCCTCTGGAAGCCCGCCAAAAAAGGCCTTCTCACCGACGTTCTTCACATCAGTAAAAAGGCCATTCGAATGGGTCATGTCAATTATCCGAAGCTCCTCCGGAACATGCTGACGAAGGGCGATCCGAAGGGATGTCCCGACCCCACTTCGTTCCGCTCAACATGACACGCTGTCACTTCCCTGAAGTCCTCTTCCTGAACCCCTTCCACGCGAAGAACAGCGGAATCAGCGTCAGCACGACGACACAGGCGCCGACAAGGAAAATGTTGCTGTTCGGTATATACTCTGTGAGGCCGCTCGTCTGGTTGACAAAGGTTTCGCCGCTCGTCTTGACGACCGCCTCGCCGATCAAAGCGCCCGCAATCATCGGAATCAGCACATAGAAGAGCGTCCAGATCCCTTCAAACTGCCCTTTCGCGTTCTCCGGATAGAGCTGCTTTGCCCACACCTTCGTCACCTGCAGGATGCCGACGTAACCGATGCCCATGATAAAGATGCCAAGCCAGATCTGCAGATTGAAAAGCTTCGAAGGATCGATCTTCCCCGCCCGGACCGGGTAGAGGATCAGAAGGCCCGCGATATTCAGAATCACCGACGCCGCGCCGACGAGCGGATGCTTATTTTTATTGATCAGCACGCCCATCGGGATCGACATCAGCATCGCGAACATCAGCGGCACCGCCTCAATAATGCCCATCTGGTCCGGCGTGTAGCCGAGATAGTGAATCAGATAGTTCCCCGTATAGGAAAAATAAATATTAAATCCGATGGTAAAGACCGAAATCGCGATATGTACCCACACCAGCTCCGGCAGTCCGAAGAAGGTTTTGAAGTTGAAGACGCTGAAAAACTGTTTGACAAAGGAGCCTTCCTTGTGCGGCGCGACGTCGTCATTCTTGTTGAGGACGAACATTGATATTATGCCGACCACAATCACGAGAAGTCCCATCACGATGAACAGCCGCTGGTAGTTGTCGTTTTTCCCGACGAGCATGCCGCCGACAACCGTTCCGATCAGCGTTCCGAGAACCGGCTGCGTCGCAAGCGCGGCCCCGATTCCGCCCCGGTTCTTGTCGTTCAGAAGGTCCGTCGTCCAGGTGCTGAAGCCGGCAGTCGACCCCATCGAGCCGAAAA
>CAMOZF010000045.1 GCA_946630765.1 uncultured Lachnospiraceae bacterium
TCAACCCGCCCCTTACCGACACCGTCACCCTGACGGCCCACGACCAGGTCATCGTTATCGGCGAGGACTGAATAACTCGCCTTCGGTATCATATTTCTTCTTCGGAGACGCTGGGAAGTCTCCTCAGAAGAAACATGAAAACCCTCGGCTCGAGGAGGTGGCCCATAGAAGAACCTGTGTCATCCCGAGCGAACGGAGTGAGCCGAGGGATCCCATCCGTGAGCATAACTCGCCTTCGGTATCATATTTCTTCTTCGGAGACGCTGGGAAGTCTCCTCAGAAGAAACATGAAAACCCTCGGCTCGAGGGGTTGGCCCATAGAGGAAGCTGTGTCATCCCGAGCGAACGAAGTGAGCCGAGGGATCCCATCCGTGAGCATAACTCGCCTTCGGGATCATATTTCTTCTTCGGAGACGCTGGGAAGTCTCCTCAGAAGAAACATGAAAACCCTCGGCTCGAGGAGGTGGCCCATAGAAGAACCTGTGTCATCCCGAGCGAACGAAGTGAGCCGAGGGATCCCATCCGTGTGTGACACACCATATAAAAAATAAAGAGAAGGGAGTATACCATGTATCATTTTGAACCATTGACGGCTTTTCTGGACAGTGAAGAGCAGAACTTCGGAATTCCGGCGGTCGACATGCTGATTTATAAGGACGGGAAGGAAATTTACTGTCACAGTGCCGGCCATCCGGATATCGAGAAAAAGCGGGCAGTCAGCGACAGGGATCTGTACTGGATCTATTCCGCAAGCAAGATTTCCACCTGTGTCGCGGCGCTGACGCTGATCGAGAAAGGGAAGCTTGCGCTTGACGATCCGGTCAGCAAGTACCTGCCGAAGTACGCGAATCTCACCGTGAAACAGGAGGACGGCAGCGCAGTTCCGGCGAAGAATGTGATGACGATCCGCCACCTGATGACGATGTGCGGCGGACTGGATTACGACCAGATGCGCGGCTCCGTGAAGGCGGTTCTTGAGGAAAAGGGCGATCAGGCCGGCACCGTGGATATTGCGAATGCATTTGCAGACGGACCGCTTGAGTTCGAGCCGGGCACGCATTACCTGTATTCGTTGTGTCACGACGTGCTGGGGGCGGTGATCGAGGTGTGCTCGGGCATGCGCTTCGGCGAATACCTGCAGAAGGCGATCTATGAGCCGCTTGGCATGACCGATACGACCTTCCATCCGACAGAGGAGCAGAAGGCGCGGGTTTCGACTCTGTGGCGTGTGAATAATGAGAGCGGCGCGCTGGATCCTGTCGGCTCGATGCGGGAAGGCAGGAAGATTCCGGAAAGCTACGAATCGGGCGGCGGCGGACTCGTGAGCTCCGTCAATGACTACATCAGGCTCGGCGCAGCGCTCGCAAATTACGGAAAGGCGCTGAACGGCTATCAGCTTCTGAAGCCGGAAACTGTGGAGCTGTACCGCTCGTGTCAGCTCGGACCGGTGCAGCAGGAGGATATGCTCCGGATCTTTGCGCAGAATAAAGGCTACACCTACGGTCTCGGCGTTCGGCGCTTCATCGATCCTGCGGATTCGACCTGTCCTCTGGGGCATTTCGGCTGGGACGGCGCGGCAGGCTTCTACCTGATGATCGATCCGACGAACAACCTGAGCTATGTCTACGCGCAGGACGTTCTGAATTCCGGCATCACCTTCCATCTGATTCACCGGCAGCTTCGGGATCTCGTGTATCTGTGCATGAGAGAGTAAAAAGCAGTTGAATAATTCCAGAACGGGCAGATCGAATTTTCGGTCTGCCCGTTTTCTTCTGCTTGCAAAATACACAGGATTCCTGTATAATATAACAGATTATGGCTCGAAAAGGAGAATCATGTACGCGGAGGTTGTGATCGATATCAAATCCAAAGACGTCGACCGGCCGTTTACCTACCGGATTCCGGAAGAACTTTCGGATCAGGCGGTGACGGGCGCGCCTGTCCGGGTGCCGTTCGGACGAGGAAACACACTTCGCCAGGGCTATATCATCGGACTTCTTCAGGAGCTGCCGAAAAACATCCCCGAGGACCGCGTGAAGGAGATTCATTCGGTGCTCGAACGCGGCATCGGCGTGGAGCAGGAGCTTCAGGAGCTGGCCATCCGGATGCGGGAACGCTACGGGGGAACGCTTTACCAGTCGCTCTCCGTCGTGCTGCCGCAGAAGATGAAGGTCACGCCGAAAAGAGAGCGGTATTTCCGCTTCGTCGGAACAGAAGAGAAGCTTCAGGAGATGATCGCGGAAGCGGAGCATAAGAAGCATTACGCGAAGCTTCGCCTGCTGCAGGCATTCTCCGAAAGCCCTGTGCTTCCGGGCTCGATCGTGACGGACCGGCTGAATATTTCTCCGGCGACCCTCAAATCACTCAGCGGCGCCGGGGTCCTTCAGATCCGTTCGGAGGAAACCGGGGACGATATCCGTTCCGTCCGCGAGGAGCTGGAAAAAAGGAGCGCCGATAGTCCGAAAAAGATTTTGAACGAAGAACAGCAGCTTGCGGTCGACGGCATCCTTTCCGGGGAACGCCCGGTGTCGATCCTTTTCGGGATCACCGGCTCTGGAAAGACCGAGGTCTATCTGAACCTGATCGCCGGCGTGCTTGCGGAAGGGAAGGAAGCGATCGTCCTGATCCCCGAGATCGCGCTGACCTATCAGACGGTCATGCGCTTCTATGAACGCTTCGGGGACCTCGTGTCGGTGGTGCATTCGCGCCTCAGTAAGGGCGACAAATGTGAACGCTTCCTGAAGGCGGAGCGCGGCGAAATCCGGGTGATGATCGGGCCGCGGTCGGCGCTTTTTACGCCCTTCAGGAATCCGGGCATCATCATCATCGACGAATTCCACGAGAGCAGCTACATTTCCGAACAGGTGCCGAAATACGATACGGTCGAGGTCGCGGAGATGCGGGCCGCGCTTTCGGGCGCGAAGGTGGTTCTCGGGTCTGCGACACCGACGGTTGCCGCCTACTATAAGGCGGTTCATGGCGAATACGCGCTTTTCCGGCTGAATGAACGGGCCGTTGCCGGCGCGGCGCTTCCGAAGGTGCATGTCGTGGATATGCGGCAGGAGCTTCAGGAGAAGAACCGTTCGATCTTTTCGAGACTTCTTCAGGAGAAAATCCGTGACCGGCTGCAGAAAAAGGAGCAGATCATGCTTTTCCTGAACCGGCGGGGCTATTCGGGCGCCGTGAGCTGCCGTGCCTGCGGCGAACCGCTGAACTGTCCGCACTGCAGTGTTGCGATGAAAATGCACCGGGACGGAAGACTGCACTGCCATATCTGCGGCTACGAGGCCGCGATGCCGAAAAGCTGTCCGCACTGCGGCTCCGGGCTTCTCGGGGCCTTCGGCACCGGGACGGAAAAGGTGGAGGACGCGGTTCGTCAGCTCTTTCCGGAGGCAAGGGTGCTTCGCATGGACGCGGATACGACCGCCGGAAAAGACGGACACCGGGAAATTCTCGAGAAATTCCTGCACCATGAGGCGGATATCCTTGTCGGCACGCAGATGATCGTGAAGGGACATGACTTCCCGAAGGTCACACTGGTCGGCGTGCTCGCTGCGGATCTCTCGCTGAATGTCCCCGACTACCGCTCCTCGGAACGGACTTTCCAGCTTCTGCTGCAGGCCGAGGGCAGAGCGGGACGCGCAAACGTGCCCGGCGAATGTGTCGTCCAGACCTATCTTCCGGAGCATTATGCGGTGCAGGCCGCGGCCGCGCACGATTTCTACGCCTTCTACCGGCAGGAGATGATCTTCCGGAATCAGATGAAGTATCCGCCCTGCAGTACATTTACCGCAATGACGCTTTCCGGCGCGGATGCGGGGCTTGTGGAGACGGCGATCCGACGGATCAGCGATGAAGCAGGGAAGAAGGCCGGGCCGTCGGTCCGCTTTCTCGGGCCTTCGGAGATGAGCATTTACAAGGTGAAGGACATGTACCGGCAGGTGCTGTATTTCAAGACCGGGTCGCTTCGGGAAATGATCGACACGAAGCACCTGCTCGAGGAAATCAGCGCGGAAATTATCGGAACAGACCGGCTGTTTATCAGCTTTGAACGATAGAGAGGAAATCAAATGGCTATTTTGAATATCCGCCAGCTTGGCGACGAAGTGTTGACGAAGAAATGCAAACCCGTGAAAATGATCACGCCGAGAATCCGCCAGCTTGTGGAGGATATGTACGATACGATGTACGAATCAGGCGGCGTGGGTCTTGCGGCGCCGCAGGTCGGCATCCTGAAGCGGATTGTCGTGATCGACGTCACGCCGGAGCCGGAGGAAGGCGAGGAGATCCCGGAAGAGGAAATGATGCGCTATACAATGATCAACCCCGAGATCCTGGAGCAGTCCGGCGAGCAGCGCGGCTACGAAGGCTGCCTGAGTTATGTTGGCATGAGCGGCATCGTGACCCGTCCCGAGCATGTGAAGGTTCGCTTCACGGATATCGAGGGCGACACCTATGAACTCGAAGGCGAGGGGCTTCTTGCGCGCTGCATCTGCCATGAGCTGGACCATCTGGACGGACATATGTACACGGAACGCGCCGAGGCGGGCTCTGTCATCTCCAACGAAGAGCTTGCGAAACGCCAGGAGGAAGCGGCCGAAGACGGGGAGGAGTTCGAAAATTGAGAATTGTCTTTATGGGAACGCCCGATTTCGCGGTGCCGACGCTGGAGAGCCTGATCGGAAGCCGTCACGAAGTCGTCGCGGTTTATACACAGCCCGATAAGGAACAGGGCCGCGGGAAAAAGATCGTCTTTTCCCCGGTGAAGGAATGCGCCCTGAAGCACGGAATTCCGGTGTTTCAGCCGAAAGGTCTGAGAAAGCAGGAGCGCGTCGAGGAACTTCGAAGTCTGAAGCCGGACGTGATCGTCGTGGTGGCTTACGGGGTGATCCTTCGAAGCCCGGTGCTTCAGTCCGCGAAATACGGCTGTCTGAATGTCCACGCCTCGCTCCTTCCCAAATACCGTGGCGCCGCCCCGATCCAGTGGGCGATCCTCGAGGGTGAGAAGGAGACCGGCGTTACGATCATGCAGATGGACGAGGGCCTCGATACCGGCGATATCCTGAAGAAAACCGTGATTCCGATCGCGGAGGACGAGACCGGGGCGAGCCTTTTTGAGAAGCTGTCAGTGCTTGGCGGACCGCTTCTTCTGGAGGTTCTGGAGGATGCCGAAAAAGGCAGTCTGAAGCCCGAAAAGCAGGGCGAATCCCCGACCATGTATGCACGAATGCTCGACAAGGAGCTTGGGCTTCTCGATTTTTCCTGGGATGCCGAAAAGCTCGGCCGCTATGTGCGCGGCCTGAATTCCTGGCCGAGCGCCTACTGCTACCTGCAGGGGAAAATGCTGAAAATCTGGAAGGCGGAAGTCCTTTCGGATGCCGGAAATGATCCGGAAGCCGCACCGGGAACAATTGTTTCCGTCGACAAGAGGAGCTTTACCGTGGCCTGCGGAAAAGGCGCGCTTCGGATTCTGGAGCTTCAGATCGAGGGAAAACCGAGAATGCAGACGGATGCGTTTCTTCGGGGCAATTCAATCACGCCGGGCATGATGTTTGAAAGAGAGCGGCACTGATGGCTGCGCGGTCCGCAAGAGAAGCCGCGGTGCTTCTTCTCCAAAAGGTATTTCAGGAAAACAGCTTCCTGTCCGACTGTTTTGATCAGGAAACCGCAGGACTTCCGGAAAGAGACCGGGCCTTTTCACGACGCCTCGCGCTTGGCGTGCTGGAAAAACGAACTGCGATCGATCAGGTGCTGCAGCATTTTCTGAAAAGTCCGCTTCGGAAGCTGAAGCCGGCCATCCGGCGGATTCTGGAGGTTTCCGCGTACGAACTGCTGTTTCTGGGGCAGGCGTCCTACGCTTCAGTCAATGAAGCCGTCAATCTGACGAGGCGCCTCGACTATCCGGCGCTTTCGGGATTTGTCAACGGCGTCCTTCGCTCCGTCTCGCGGGAAGGAAATGCAGTGCTCGATCATCTGGATCCCTGGAGCAGACTCGGAATGACGGAGGTGATCCGGGAGAAGTTTTCCCTGTGGTACGGGGAAGAACGGGGCCTTCGGATCGCAGAAGCGATGACAGAGGAGAAGGAAGGAACTACGATCCGCCGGAATACATTTTTCTGCACGGAGGAGGAGCTTCTGGAAGCCCTTTCAGAAGAAGGCCTCACAGCCGAAAAAACGGGCCTTTCCCGCGATACTTACCGGCTTACAGGGGAAATACCCGCCTACCGCACGAAAAGCTTTGAAAAGGGCCTTTTTTACATTCAGGATCTGAGCTCCTGCCTTTCCGGGGACGCGGTTTCCGATCTTCCGCAGGGACTTCGGGTTCTGGACGTCTGCAGCGCGCCCGGCGGGAAGCTGCTTCACGTGCTAGATCTTCAGAGGGGAACAGCCCAGGCGGTCGCAATGGACCTGACAAAGGCACGGACGGATCTGATCCGGGAGAATCTCCGGCGGATGCCTTATCCGAAGGTGCAGGTTATGGAAGGCGACGCTTCAGAAGACCATCCGGAATTTGAACAGAAGTTTGATCTCGTGATCGCGGATCTTCCCTGCTCCGGGCTTGGGACGATCCGGAAGAATCCGGAGCTTCTGTACCGGACGACGGAGAAAAGCCTTTCCGAGATCGAAGCGCGCGCACAAAAGATTCTTTCCCGGGCCGGGCACTATGTGACCCCGGGCGGAACGCTTCTTTTCTCGACCTGCACGGTGAATCCCGGGGAGAATGACGGCGCTGCGGAGTATTTCCTGTCCGCGCATCCTGATTTTCACCCGGTGGATTTCAGAAGGCTGATGCCGAAGGCGCTGCGGGACAGCTTCAGCGGTATCGGAAGACTTCAGATCCTGCCGGATACTTTCCCGGGAGACGGATTTTATATCGCGAGATTTCAGAAAGAAAAGGAAACGGGTCAATGAAGGATATCAGGCAGCTGTATCCCGAAGAGCTGGAACAGGAGATGCTTCTTCTTCAGGAAAAGCCGTTTCGGGCAAAGCAGATTTTCTCCTGGCTGCATGAGAAGAAGGCGGCGGATTTTTCGGAAATGACCAATCTGTCCGCGGCGCTTCGACAGAAGCTCTCGGAGAATTACAGCATTCCGAAGCTTCAGATCGAAGAGGTGCAGACGAGCGCGATCGACGGAACGAGAAAGTATCTCTTTTCCCTCGGGGACGGAAACTATATCGAGTCCGTGCTGATGCGCTACCGCTACGGCAACTCTGTCTGCGTCTCAACGCAGGTCGGCTGCCGGATGGGCTGCCGCTTCTGTGCGTCGACGGTGGAGGGAATGGTTCGGAATCTCACGGCCTCCGAGATCCTCGGCGAGGTCTACGGGATCGAAAAGGACATCGGGGAACGGGTTTCCCACTGTGTCCTGATGGGCTCCGGCGAGCCAATGGACAATTACGATGAGGCCGTGCGCTTCATCCGCCTTCTCGGATCGGAAGCCGGGCACAATATGAGCTTCAGAAACATTACGGTTTCGACCTGCGGAATCCCGGAAGGCATCCGGCGCTTCTCGAAAGAAAACCTGCCGGTGACGCTGGCGCTATCACTTCACGCGCCGGACGACGAGACCCGGAAGAAACTGATGCCGATTGCCGAAAGGTACCCGCTGTCAGAGGTCCTTGCCGCCTGCGACGAATATTTCCGGAAAACCGGAAGACGCGTTAGCTACGAGTATTCGGTGGTGCGGGATGTGAATGACAACGAGGAAGAGGCGGAAAAGCTTTCGAGACTTCTGTACGGGAAGAACGCCCATGTGAACCTGATTCCCGTGAATCCGGTCACCGAAAGGGCCTTCAGACGGCCCGATCGGAAGAAACTCGAGGCTTTTCAAAAAACACTTGTCAAAAACGGAATAAATGCTACAATTAGGAGAGAGCTGGGCACGGACATCGACGGCGCCTGCGGCCAGCTTCGAAGGAAATACATCGGAAACTGAGAGAAAGGAGGGCCTTCCATGAATATTTACGGCATGACAGACAAGGGCATGGTGCGTAAAAATAACGAAGACTCCTTTTTCCTGACCTCCGGAAGCCTGGGACCCTACGACGCATTCATGATTGTCTGTGACGGCATGGGCGGCCATAAGTTCGGAGAGGTTGCAAGCTCCACCGCGGTTCACGCGATGGTGGATGCGGTTTCCGGAGAGCCGGACGAGAGCCCGGCATATATGATGGAGCAGGGCGTTTCCATTGCGAATCTCGAGGTCCGCAAGGCCTCCGAGGAGCACAGAAGCTATGGGATGGGGACGACGCTCGTGGCCGCCGGCATTGCCGGGGAAACGGCCTATGTCGCAAATGTCGGCGACAGCAGGCTCTATCTGCTGAATAAAACCGAAAATTCCATGCTTCAGGTCACGCATGACCATTCCTATGTCGAGGAACAGGTTGCAAGAGGACTTCTCGAGCGTGATTCCGAAGAATATAACCGGCAGAAAAATGTCATTACAAGAGCGATCGGTGTGTACAGCGAGGTGGAGGCGGATCAGTTTGAGATCGACCTTCAGCCCGGGGACTATCTGCTTCTATGCAGTGACGGACTGACCAATATGGTCAGCGATGCCGAAATACAAGAAACCGTCCTGGACGAATCCCGTTCCCTCAGAGAACGCGTCCGGGCGCTTGTTGATGCCGCGAACAATTACGGCGGCCGGGACAATGTAACCGTTGTCCTGTATAGTACAGAAGAGGTATTTGAATGATCAAGAACGGAACGATATTCGCCGGACGCTATGAGATTATCGAGAGAATCGGATCGGGCGGCATGGCGGATGTGTATAAGGCGCATGATGAAAGGCTGAAACGCGATGTCGCGATCAAGGTGCTGAAGGCATCACTCGCGGAGGATCAGAATTTCGTCGAGAAATTCCGCACCGAAGGCGAGGCTGCCGCAAGTCTGACGAACGCCAATGTCGTCAGCGTTTATGACGTCGGCAATGTGGGCTCGATTTACTATATCGTCATGGAGCTGATTGACGGGATCACGCTGAAGGACTATATCCGCAGAAAGGGTATGCTCAGCTCCCGGGAAACCATGGCAATATCCGCGCAGGTGGCGGTTGGCCTTCGGGCAGCGCACGCGCGGCACATTGTGCACCGCGACATTAAGCCGCAGAATATCATCCTGTCCCGTGACGGCAAGGTGAAGGTGACGGATTTCGGCATCGCCCGTGCCGTGACCGACGAGACCAGACACGGTCAGAAGACCGAACTCGGTTCGGTTCATTATATCGCGCCGGAGCAGGCGAAGGGCCAGTCCTGCGATGAACGTTCGGATATCTATTCGCTGGGTATTGTGATGTACGAGATGATCACCGGCCGGGTGCCTTTTGACAAGGACACCTCGGTTGCGGTCGCGCTCGCACATATGAATGAGACGATGATGCCGCCCTCGGAGATCAATCCGGACTGCCCGGTGGCGCTGGAGCAGATTATTTTCCGCTGCACGCAGAAATCCCGCGAGCGCCGGTATCACAACTGTACCGAGCTCCTGCAGGATCTGAAGATCGCGGTCAATAATCCTTCCTTCAATTTCGAGAAGCAGCAGCAGGAAAATACCCTGAAGAGCACGACGCAGGTCTATACCGGCATGCAGGCCGGCGGCGCTGCGGCGGAAACGGCCTTCTTCCAGCCCAATGTCCCCGCGACGCAGGAGCAGGTGGATTTCGGCTATGACGATGCGGAAGAAGTGGACGAAGAGAACGCGGGCCCGCGCCAGGTTGTCACGATTGTGGACAGTGAGGCCGTG
>CAMOZF010000046.1 GCA_946630765.1 uncultured Lachnospiraceae bacterium
CGGATCTGCCGCTGCAGATGCGGATCGTGCCGTATCCCGAGTGTGAGCAGGTGTCGAAGGATATAGCTCACGCCTGGGCCGCCTTTATCCGAAGCGGAAGTCCGGATACGGAGGAACTTTCCTGGCCGGCCTTCACGGAAAGCGAACAGCAGGTGATGGTGATTGACACCCCCTGCCATGTGGAAACCGACCCGACGGCGCCGTACCGGAAGGCCATGGAACTGTAAGCATTATTTCAAGGAGGTAACCCGATGTCATTTCACATAACCAAAAACTTTATCTGTACCGAAGATTACCCGGTCGCGGATACTCCGAAAGGGAAAATCCACGGCTATAAGGACAACGATGTTTTCTGCTTCCACGGCATCGACTACGCGCACGCAAAGCGCTTCCATGAAGCGGTGCCGACGGAAGCCTGGGAGGGCCTGAAGCGCGCGCACGATTACGGCGCGGGCTGCCCGGAAATGAGCTACTCAAGAGAGGGAAAGAAGGATCCCTTCGAGCTGATCCTTCCGCAGCGGGTCTGGAACATGTCCGAGGATGTTCTGAACCTGAATGTCTGGACGAAGTCCCTGGATGCTTCCGCGAGGAAGCCGGTCATGGTCTGGTTCCACGGCGGCGGATTTGCCGGGGGCTCGGCGACGCATCTGTATTCCTATGAGGGCTACAGCATGGCGGATCTGTATGACGTGGTCGTCGTAACCGTCAATCATCGTCTGAATATGCTCGGATTCCTGGATCTTTCCGATTACGGAGAGGAGTATCAGCACTCTGCGAACCTCGGTGTTCTCGATCTTGTGGAAGCGCTGAAATGGGTCCGGGACAACATTTCGGCCTTTGGTGGAGATCCGGAGAATGTGACGATCTACGGTCAGTCAGGCGGCGGGGGGAAAGTCTGCACGCTGATGGGCATGCCCTCCGCGGACGGCCTGTACCACCGGGCGATCGTGCAGAGCGGCGTCTTTAAAAAAGGTCTGGGCAATCCGAAGATGAAGGAAATGGCACCGCTCGTCCTGAAGAAACTGGGACTTACCCGGGAAACGGTCCATGAGATTGACGATATGGATTTCAACCGCCTGGCTTCCGGAGTTATGCAGGCGCTTGACGAACTCGGATTTCCGAGAATTATGGCGCCCTGGGCGCCTTCGCCGGACGGAGAGGTTTTCCTTGGCGATCCGATGAGCTGCGGTTTCCGGGATGAAGTGAAGGATATCCCTGTGATCTGCGGCAGCATTGTGACGGAATTCGTTCCGTCTCCGATCGGTGATAAATCAAAGTGGTCTGATGAAAAGAAGCTGTCAGTTATTTCGCAGCGCTTCGGGGATGACGCTGCGGCGGTAAAGGCGGCGTATCATGAAGCCTATCCGGAGCTGAATGACGCGTATGCGGCATCCGTGGATCTCTCGGTGCGGCCGGCCGTGCTGGAATTTCTGACGAAGAAAGCATCTCAGGGCGGCGCGCCCTGCTACAGCTATGTCATGACCTTCGAGCAGCCGTATCTCGGCGGCATCATGCTCGGCCACAATACGGATCTGCATTTTATCTTCCACAACGCGCTGAATGTCGAGGGTATGGTGATTCCGGGCGTTACGGAGCGTCTGCAGGATGAAATGGCCGGCGCATGGGCGGCGTTTGCCGCAAATGGCGATCCGAACCACGATAAGCTCACGGAGGAATGGAAGCCCTTTACAGCTGAAAACCAGGAAACCTTCGCCTTCGGCAACATTTCCATGCTGAAAAGCGGAAGGTATGACGCGAAGCTTCTCTCCTTTGAAGAAAAGTATGGAGCGCCGCCGGCATTTAAAAAGGAAGAGAAAAAGGACCGCCACGGAATTCTCTTTTCAGAAGAAAACCACTGAACTTCACATAGACGAAAGAATGAATTTCTGATATGATGATATCAGGGTCAGAGCTCTGTCAGCGACAGGGATTTCTGTTTGCCGATGACAGATTCTGTGATGGCATGGATGAAGAGTGACGGAGGAAATAAGATATGCCGAAGATCATCACGAATAGTATTGAAAACTTTGAACAGCATGTGAATGCGGCCTTTGTGGCGAAGGCGGAAGCGCTGAAGCCGGAGCTCATCCGGAAGACGATCCGGCCGCTGCGGACGGTCCGGCTCGCGGAAGACCGGGGGCTTTATCAGGCGGAGGTGCAGGAGGATATCCGGCAGGAGGCGGACGGGACGCTGTCCCTGAAGCCCCGCCTCCGTAAAGGAAATTCCGTCATTTACGATTTTGGCGATCACTGTGTCGGCTATGTGACGCTGAAGCTTTCCTCCGCGGGCTCGCCGCCGGATGCGCCCGCGTACTTCCGCCTGAAGTTCGGGGAGATGCCCTATGAGATCGGGCTCGATTCCGAAAGCTATGACGGCTCGATTTCCTCGAGCTGGATTCAGGAGGAGGTTCTTCACGTCGACGTGCTTCCGGCAGAGGTGCATTTGCCGCGGCGCTATGCCTTCCGCTATATGGAGGTGCTGGTGAAGGACACCTCGCCGAAATACGATTTGGTGATCGAGGACGTCAGCTGCGAAACCGTGACCTCGGCGGACCGGGACAGGCTCCTGCCGCTTCCGGAGGGCACGGATCCGGCGCTTGTGCTGCTCGACAAGGTCGGCGTGAAAACGCTCGAGGACTGTATGCAGGCCGTCTTTGAAGACGGCCCGAAGCGCGACCGCAGGCTCTGGATCGGAGATCTGAGGCTGCAGGCACAGGTGAACTACCTGACCTTCCGGAACTTTGATCTTGTAAAGCGCTGCCTCTATCTTTTTGCCGGACTTCTGCAGAATGAAGATCACGTCGGCGCCTGTCTTTTCACGGAACCGAAGCTGCAGATTGACGATACCAGCATGTATGACTACGGCTTGTTTTTCACCTCGATCCTGCTGGACTATTATGAGGCATCGAAGGATTTTGAGACGCTGAAGGAGCTTGCGCCGCTTGCATATCATCAGGAGGAGCTAGGGCTTGACCAGACGGACGAGGACGGGGTCTACTTAAATGACGGCCGGAACTGGTGCTTTATCGACTGGAATCACGCGCTGGACAAGCAGGCGCCGGGGCAGGGCGTGCTGATCTACACGCTGAAGCAGGCAAAGAGAATCGCGGAAATCCTCGGCGACGGAAAAAAGGCGGAAGAGCTGACAAGGAACATTGAAAAATGCACGGAGGGAGCCGTTCGGAGGCTCTGGGATCCGGAAAAGAAGTTCTTCGTATCAGGCGCTTCGCGGCAGATTTCCTACGCCTCCCAGATCTGGATGATCCTTGCGGGCGCGGTGGAGCAGGAGACGGCAAAGGACATCCTTCTTCGGCTCCTTCGGGACGGCAACGAATATACGATGATCACCCCCTACATCCACCACCATTTCGTGGAGGCGCTGATTCAGAGCGGCCTGAAGGAGGAAGCGCTTTCCTACATGAAGGCCTACTGGGGACAGATGATCGCGGACGGTGCGGATACTTATTTTGAGGCCTATGATCCGAAGAACCGCACGGTTTCTCCCTACGGATCGCTGATCATCAACAGCTTCTGCCACGCCTGGAGCTGCGGACCGGCATATTTTATCAGGAAATACTACATATAAGGAGAAGCTATGGCAAAATGGATCTGGTATTCCGGCGATTTTGAAATTTATCACAGCGAACAGCTGCATTCCCGCCGGACCGAATACGACTACAGTTACCCGCCCATGTGGCATGTCTCTCGGCCGGAATTTGCCGTATATTTCAGAAAAACGGTGGATTTTGAGAGTCCTGTCACGCTGACGATTCACGCGAAGGGCGAAGGCTACGCGGAACGGATCGGCGGCCGGAGAATCGGCGGCGTGAACCGGGAAATCACGCTTCCCGCCGGGAGGTATGATCTGGCGGTCAAGGTACAGAATCTGGAAACATTCCCCGCCATTTTCATTGACCATGAGGCGCTATGGACGGATGAGAGCTGGACCGCAGACCTGCCGGGAGAGGCGCCGAAGCGTCCGGCCGGCGCGGAGCCGGAATTTACCGGGAAAGACGACGATCCGGCGGTGTTTCCCTTTGCTTATAAGGATCTCGTGCCGGTATCGGTGGAACCTTTTGAGGGAGGGCTTCTGTACGATTTCGGCGTCGAATCCTTCGGCCCGGTCACAGTGACGCGCGCGAAGGAAAACGGACGGATCAGCGTGTACTACGGGGAATCCCGCGAGGAGGCGCTGGACACCGAATTCGCCTATCTTCGGGAGCATCTCGATCCGGGAGACGGAGAAATCGCGCTTCGTCCGCGCGCCTTCCGCTATATTTACCTGAAGGCGGAGAAGATGGAAAATGCGCCGTCTCTTTCGGCAAAGCTTCAGTATCTTCCGCTGGAGGACATCGCTTCCTTCGAGTCGGATGATCCGCTTCTTCCGAGGATCTGGGAGATCTGCGCGCGCGCCTTCCACCTGAATTCCCGGGAGTTTTTCCTCGACGGCATCAAGCGCGACCGCTGGGTCTGGTCAGGCGACGCCTACCAGTCCTACATGGTGAACCGATATCTGTATAACGATCCGGCGATCACGAAACGGACGATCCGGGCGCTTCTTGATAAGCAGCCCTACCGGATGCACATCAATACGATCAATGACTATTCCGCCTACATGTTCCTCGGAACCTGGGAGTACTATTTCGCGACGGGCGACCGGGCCTTTGTCGCAGAGATCTGGGAGAATCTGAAGGCGCTTTACGCATTTATCACGGAACGCCTCGACCCGGAGACGGGCTATGTCGTTGAGCAGCCCGGCGACTGGATCTTCATCGACTGGCATGATTTCGACTATGAAGGCCCCTTATGTGCCGAGCAGATCCTGCTGCACGAGGTCTACAGGGTCATGGCAGAGCTTTCGGCGCTGATGGGCGAGCCGGACCCCGCATACCTCGAGAAAGCCGCCGCACTGAAGGCGCGGATTCTGAAGGATTTCTGGGACGAGGAGAAGGGGGCGTTCATCGACAGCTTCACCTCCGGAAAGCGCCACGTGACGCGGCATGCGAATATCTTCGCGATCCTGTATGATTTCGTGGATGAAGACCTCCAGAAGAAGCTTGCAAAAAACATTCTTCTGAAGGACGAGGCGAAAGCGATTACGACGCCGTATTTCAAGCTGTTTGAGCTGATGGCGCTCGGAAAATGCGGCCACACCGAGGTGCTGCAGGACTATATCGATTCCTACTGGGGCGGCATGCTCGAGGAGGGCGCGACAAGCTCCTGGGAGGAGTATATTCCGGAGAAGCACGGCATCGAGCACTATGAAATGTACGGCGACAAGTTCGGCTGCTCGCTGTGCCACGCCTGGGGTGCGGGTCCGATCCTGCTCCTCGGCCGCTACATCGCGGGCGTGCGTCCGACTTCTGTCGGCGGGAAGACCTGGGAGGTCGTGCCGGCGCCGGGAAGATATCAGCATTTTAAGGCAGTCGTCCCGATTGCGGGTGGAAGCGTCACGGTGGAGTACCGGGACGGGCAGGTTACGGCCGAGTCCGATGTGCCGGGCGGCGTGCTGAAGTTTAAGGGGCAGGAGACAGCGCTTATCAAGTGAATGGAGGAAAGCGTATATGAGCTATAACAGTATTTTGCCGGGGCAGCCGCTTCTTGATACGAACGGGAAGCGGGTTCAGGCGCACGGCGGCAGTATCTTTTATGATGAAAAGGAAAAGGTCTGCTATTTTTACGGAGAAAACAAGGAATTCACCACGGTAGGGTCGAAGATCTGGACCTGGGGCGTTCGCGCCTACCGCTCGAAGGACCTCTACAACTGGGAGGACTGCGGCGTGATCATCGAGCCGGTTCTCGATGATGAGAATTCGTCCTTGAACCCCTACACGGCGATGATGGACCGCCCGCATATCATTTACAACCGGGACACGAAAAAGTACGTCTGCTGGATGAAGATCATGCAGAAGGACGGCCAACAGACCGAGACGGTCGCGACGGCGGATGCCTTCCTCGGGCCGTATACGGTTGTCCGGGAGCGCCTGAAACCCTTAGGCATGAGCGCCGGAGACTTCGACCTCGCGGTTGCGCGGGACGGAAAGGCCTATTACTACTTCGAGCGCGTGCATTCGGAGACGATCTGCGCGGACCTCACGAATGACTACACCGATGTGACTGGCTACTACAGCACGCATTTCCCGCGCCCCTATCCGCCCTATGTGCGGGAAGCGACGGCGCATTTCGAGCGGAACTTCAAACATTATCTGATGACTTCCGGGACGACCGGCTACAGTCCGAATCCCTCCGAGGTGGCGGTCGGGGACAGCTGGCACGGCCCCTATACTGTGCTCGGAAACCCGCATCCGACGGATCCCTCCCGCACTTCCTTCCATTCGCAGATTTCCTCGGTATTCAAGGTGCCGTGGAAGAAGGATCTTTACATCGCGCTCGGAGACCGCTGGCTTCCGAACGATATGAAGGTGCCCTATGAGTACCAGGAAGAGTTCTATGCGGGACTTTTCTCGGGACGCGTTCCGCGGGAAGAGGCCGGTGCTTTCGTGCGCTCCCTGATGGCGAAGTACGGCCTGAGTCCGGAGGACATGACCTTCACGGACAGTGCGGCGAATACATCGATTGCGGACTATGTCTGGCTGCCGCTCCGTTTTGTCGAGCCCTGCGCCGAATATCCGAACGGCATGGTGCTGATCGACTGGCTGGATGAATGGCGGATTGAGGATTATGAATAAGTGATGATGAAAAGGGCGGCTTATGGCCGCCTTTTTCAGTCTGTTTTCGCCGATCTTTCCCGGAATTGTTGGACATCTGTTGGACAAGGGGCAGTAAGATAATAAGAAGAATACGTTCCGGGACTGGCAATGTATATACTTTATTGATCCGGATAGTGAAAACAGAGGGAGATCACAATGCCTGAGCAGCATTACAGAGAGTGCCTGAGAGAAAAATTAATGGACCTGGAAGCGGAAAAGGAGCGGAAAGCAACCCACCCGGACGATGCGATGAGCGAAGAATCCGAGCTCGAAGGTACTGAGAGCTCCTTAAGCGACCTCTGACCCCCTCTGTCATCCCGAGCCATCCCTTCCATGATTCTGTCTTTACAGAAGACGGCGCCCGTGCTATAGTGGAATCAAAGAAACGGACCGGAAAAACATCATATTTTCAGAAAGGAGAAGGCGTGATGAAGCTCGGTTTTTACAGTTCGGAAATCTCCGGACAGAATGTCGGCGAAGTCTTTGCGAAGGCAAAGGGCTATGGCTTTACGGGAGTGCAGTACAATTTCCTGACCTCCCACAGAGAGGAGATGCCGGGCGAATTCTACCCCGGAGAGCTCGAGGAGGTCGCGGAGGCCGCGCTCAAAAACGGCATCCGGATCACGGCGGTCAACGGAACCTTCAACATGGTGGACCGCGACCGCACGCGTAAGGAGGAATACATCCGCCGCTTCCGGAAAATCTGTGAGGCTGCGTCATTTTTCGGGGCAAAGGTCGTGACGCTCTGCACCGGCTCGAAAAGCACGGAGGGCATGTGGCGCTACAGCCCGGAAAGCGCCGGAGAGGACGCGTGGAATGATCTTCTGGAGACGACAAGGCGGATTATGCCGCTCGCCGCGCAGTACAAGCTTTATTTCGGCGTGGAGACGGAGGCCAGCAACGTGATTTTTACGGCGAAGCGCTGCCGCCGCTTCCTGGATCAGATCGGCGATCCGCACCTTCAGGTCATCATGGACTGCGCCAATCTCTTCCCGGCCGGTACCGCGAAGAAGGAAAATGTGGACGCCACGATCCGCGAGGCATTTGAACTGCTCGGAAAGAACGTGATCCTCGCACACGGCAAGGATATCGCCGAGAGCGGCACGGTTTCCTTCGCATCACCCGGCATGGGCATCGTGAATTACGAACTGTTTTTCGAGGAACTGAAAAAGATCGGCTATTCGGGCGGACTGATCCTGCACGGCGTGCACGATCCCGCGGATTTCCCGAAATGTGTGGCGCTGATGAAGGACGCGCTCCGAAAGACCGGAATGTAAGCACATGGCCGGAGCACGAACGATGTAACAGGGGGAATGAACCGATGATTAAAATATTTGATCCCGGCGTCAACGGGGTGAAGGGCACGGTCTATGAGATCGCGCCGCTTGCGAAAAAGTACGGCCTGGACGGCATTGCGCTTCTGCTACAACCATGTCTGGAGCGGCAGTAACGCGCGGGAAGCTGAGGCGCCGCACTCGGAGAGTGAGAAGAGTGACAGAAGGTGTCATGTCGAGCGAAGCGGGTGGGGACATCCCATCTCTCAGAGATATGTTAAAGGATGATGAAACACTACCATACCGTAAGCATTCCGCCCGCCTATGACGGGCGGATGCTTATCAACTACCTGAAAAATGAACTGGCCTTTTCGGCGGCGAAGATCAGCTCGGTCAAGTACGACACGGAAGGCCTCCTCCTGAATGACGAACGCGTGACGGTGCGGGCGGTCCTTCATACCGGCGACCGGCTCTCGGTGCTTCTCACGGACTCCGAAAACCGTGAAAAACACCTGATTCCGAACGAAATGCCGCTTTCGATCCTCTATGAGGACGCGGACCTGATCGCGGTCGAAAAGCCTGCCGGGATCGTTTGCCACCCCTCGAAGGGGCATCTTGTGGACTCCCTCGCGTCGGGGCTCCGGGCGTATTTTGACCGGACGGACCCGGAGGCGTCCGTGCACCTCATCGGGCGGCTCGACAAGGAAACCTCCGGGATTGTCCTCTGCGCGAAAAATGCCGTCGCCGCGGCGATTCTCATGAGAAATGACACGGTGCAGAAAAGCTATACGGCAGCAGCAGAAGGCGTGTTCCGGGAAAAGCAGGGGATCATCACGATCCCGATGCGGTATGTGCGGGATGATCTGGGAATCCTGAAGGTCGTGCCCGGAGAGGAAAGAAACTGTGGGCCGGAGGCGCAGGCCTCCGGCAGCGCGGACGAGAAGACCGCTGTGACAGAATATCAGGTTCTTTCCCAGCGGGAGGACTATGCCATTCTCCGAGTCACGATTTCGACCGGCCGGATGCACCAGATCCGCTTCCACATGGCGGAAAGCGGCCATCCGCTTCTCGGGGACCGCGTCTACGGCGGATCGACGGACCGGATCGGACGCGCAGCACTGCACGCCGGGGCGCTCACGTTTCTGCACCCCTTTACGGGGGAGGAAATACATCTTGCAGCCGCGATTCCGGAGGATCTGGAGAAACTTCTGAACCGGGCGGAATAAACCGGTCTAATCCGCCGGAAAAGTCGTTGTATCAGGGAAAAAGTCCTGTTATACTGAACATAGAAGCAATCAATTACCGCTTAGAAAACGGTCGGTTTTCAGCAAAATGAAAGGAGGCCTGAGATGGCTGTAATGGACCCCACCTACCTGAAACGTCTGGATGATTATACCATGTTTCAGGCCTGGAAGAACACCACGGATACGCAGGGAAAATCCCTGAACTATGTGCTGTATAAGAAAAAACGCTACCCTTTGAGTGAAGCGCTCTGCTTTGTCATGTACCGGCGGAAATTCTACGCCGTGCTCAGCGTGGATCCGGCTGCGATTACCGGTTTCGAAAAGCCGCTGAAAAAGATCGGAGAAGTCTTTCTGAACCGGAAGGACGAAAAGGATATGACGGATACGCCCGAGCAGAATACCGGAAAAGTATTCGGCGTCTACCAGAAGGGCTTTTCCAGAAACTATCTCGTTGAAACGCCCGAGCGGGAAGGCGTGCTCTTCCCGATGCTCGAGGTCCGCGCCGG
>CAMOZF010000047.1 GCA_946630765.1 uncultured Lachnospiraceae bacterium
CTTCCTCGCCGACGATCAGGGCATTCTGGAAGCCTTCCGACGCCGGCGCCGCAAGAAGCCGGAAAGTGGAGTCGCGCTCCGCCGTGTCGATTTCGAAGGAAACCGTGTATTCTTTGCCTTCTTCAAGCGGAATGCCCGGCTTCAGAGAAACCAGCTCGCCCTCATAGAAGCTTTCCGCCCGAAGATCGGCCTCATAAAGCACATCGCCCTCGTCGCTCGAAATCTTCAGAACCGCCATCGTTTTGGTGCTGTTATCCCCGACCGACACCGGGAATTTCAGCTTCTTCAGCGTATCTCCCGCCGATGTGAAGCGCTGGCTCACGGATTCTCCTTCCGGAATCTCGATAAAGATCGCGCAGTTTTCCTCCTGATAGGGACTGACCGAGGGGTGAAGCGTCGTCCGGATCACGAAAAGCGCCGGAAGCATCAGAACCACAACCGGAAGGATCATCCGCGCGCGGATCCAGCCGATACTGTCATCCTGCTTGAGATCCGCAGACTCTGAGAAGAATTTCGGATGCTTAAAAAGCGCATGCACGCCCATGATCGCCGTAAGAAGCGTCAGCTCGATCGACATGTTCAGAATACCGAGCATGTCGGACATTCTGCTTTCCTTGGAAATACCGCTCTCCGGAAGCAGGAACTTGAAAATTCCCTTGTTCAGCATCACCTCGTCCGTCACTTCATGGAACTGGCAGACCGAGAACATGATCAGAAGCACGCCGAATAGGAGGTCGATCGCCATGAAAATCTTCGTATCCCGATGCAGGAACGCGCTGATCGTCCAGAAGGGAACGGCAATCATCAGCCAGTGCGGATGCCATTTGGAGAAGCAGAAAAGCGCCGCCGCCGAAAGGCACATCAGGTAGATGCCGTAGGACGCATGCTCGCGCTCGTCGGGAAGCTTCTTGAAGTACGCATAGGCGACAACAAAAGCGAAGGCGACAAAGGCGAGATATACGACAAACTGCATATGATCGCCGTAGTTGAAGCCAGTAAAATACGCCGCATTCGTCACATAGCCGACCGGGCTTCCCGAGGAAGCCCCGATCCCGAAGGCGTTCATGCGGAAGGCCTCCGAGTGCCAGAAAGCGAGCATTTCCAGCGCCATCAGCACAAATACGCCCGCCGTCTCGAGAAGAATTCGCCAGATTCTCTTCTCCCGCAGCAGAAGGAGCGGAAGGAAGAAAAGAATCGCCGTATATTTGAAGGTCATCGCAACCGCAAAGGCGGCGATAAAGAGAATATATTTTTTCCGAAGCCAGAAATAGAAGCCGAGAATCAGGCAGAAGGTCATGAAGCTCTCATACTGTCCGAGCGCAAACTGTCCGAAAAGGCACACGGGCGACCCGAGGTAGGCGAAAAGACAGAGCTTCGTCTTCCGCTCCGACATTTTCAGCTCCTGGCAGATCTTGTAGACGACCACGCCGCTCAGGATGAACACGAGGCACGGCAGAAGCTTCGCCCACATGATCGGAATGAAGCCGAGCTGCGCGGAGGCCTGCGGCACAAAGCCGAAGATCTTCATCGGCAGGTTCCATAAGGCAAAGATCAGGTAGACGGTCGGAAGGTACGCGGCTCCGAGTCCGACAGAACCGTTTTCGGCGATTCCGTTTGCCTCCAGATAATCGTAGAAATCCAGAAAATGCCCGTCCAGGAAGCCGTAAGAGCATCCCGCAGTGTGAAACAGGTCACGCATTTCGAAGCTCAGAAACAGCACACCGGCAAGGAGAATGAACAGGAGCCAGTCAAAAACCGTCACGGGACCTCCGTAGAAGAAACGTCTCAGGCCTCGTCTTTCAAATTCCACATCACTTTTCTTCTTTTTCACTGAAGATACCTCTCATTCTTTATCCTTCAACGGTTTTGTCTCCGAAGAGCTTCCGGTACCAGGTCCCGGGCTTCTTTTTCTGTTCCTCGTCGAATTTATAGGTCAGCTTGTGCACCTCCCGCGCACTGTCCCGGATTCTTTCCCAGTCCTTCTCCGAATATTCGGAAAACATGCGCTTCTGGAGAAGATGCGAGGCGCCGTTGTCCTGCAGCACCAGATCTTCCGAAAACTCCGGATAGGCCTCGAGGGAAAGCACGAAAAACACATGGATCATGTAGTAGAACCGGAGGCCGTATCTGCTGAAATAGTCCAGCAGAAGGTCTCTCGTCATCCGGATCACCGGGTGTCCGGCCTTCGCGCTGATCCACCAGCTCGAGGGATATAACACATCAAGTCCCGGGCGCTGGACGCTGAAAAAGAACAGATCGTCCTCAAGGAAACGCTCCGGCACTTTTCCGGAAAGAAAGACCGTCGCGTCAATCCAGGTGCCGCCCCGCTCCGAAAGAATACTCGTGCGGATGCAGTCGGAAAGCTGTGTTGCGCCAATCCTCCCGGACCGATATTGTTCCATGACCGCCTCGGGAAGCTGTACATAGTCTGCGAGATTGTCGGCCGTGAGAAGGATGATCTCCCGCTCCGGAAGCCAGTCCTTCAGAGACTGCACGCAGGCCTTGACAAGCTCCGGCGCATTTTCGATGCCCTGCGCCCAGTAGACATAGACGCGGTCATTTTCCGGGCTCCTTTCGGCATTTTGGAAGGCCCGGATCTCCTCATCGGAAAGCCGGTGTTCTTCAATGAATCTGCGGTATTTTCTTCTGGTTCTTTTCAGAACCTTATTGTTCACGGCCTGTTCCGTAATCATCATTCCGTTTCGGTCAAAGCCGTTCAGAAGAGACGAAAGTCCGGCGTGGAAAAGAACGCCGCTTTTCATATATTGTCGAAGAACAGCTTTCATGGATGCCGTCATTTCTCAAGTCTCCTCATTATTTTCTTCAGAAGGTGCCTTCTGATTCTTTCCGACCGATATCAGGCCGAGAACGGTAAAAAGAAGGAACTTCAACACATTCACGGAAAGGACGCCGATCGCCATTCCGAGGATGCCGAAGCGCAGCGTCAGCGGAATCGTCAGCGCAAAGTACGCCGCAACATAGACTGCCGAGGTGATGATCTGATTTCTGGTATGCGTATAGCGGAGCACAATCACCATCAGCGTGTTGCAGATAAACGCGAGCACCTGACCCGCATTGGCCAGAAGAAACAGCGGTCTGACCGCTTCATAGTAGCTTCTGTAAAAGAGCCAGACGAAAAGATGCGAGCCGAAATACGCGGCGGCCGTGATCACCGAAAAGGCCAGCACGAGTATGCCGACGATCTGCAGGAAACGCTTCCTGCTGACCTTTCCTTCCGCTCTTGACAGGTAGCCTGCAAGTACGCCGTTCAGCGGCGAGGAAAGAAGCGACGTGATCTTGCCGACAAGACTCGCGTAATAGTATATCGCATTCAGCTCGTCCCCCTGCGGAACCAGCACCGGCAGAAGCAGCCGGTCCGAGGTGCCGACAAAGTCCGACAGCAGGTACGCGCCGGTCAGGCTGTAAAGGGTTTTGTAATGCTTTTTAGAATCCGGCGTGCGGTCGAGATAAGGCTTTCTTAAAACGGTTCCGAAGATCAGAGAGAACAGAATACCGAAGCATTCTCCAGTAATAAAGATCACGAGCCAGGACGCGCCGCTCAGCTTGTACACAAGAAGTCCGAGAAGGTATCCCGCCGTGACGGAAAGATAATAAAGACAGTATCTTCCGTACTGCAGATTCATCCGGAAGCAGACGTCTGCGTAATACCTCAGGATCATCGTCACCGACAGTAAAAAGACGCCGAGGCCGCCGAGAAAACCGCTGTCCTTTTTGATCAGAACCGCAAGTACCACGGTCAGTGCGGCACAGAGAAACGACGTCAGTAAAAAACGGTTGTATTCTCCGTTTGCCGTATGATGTTCTTCCGAGAAGATCTTCAGCCGTCCGTAATTTGCCGCGCCGCCGAATGCCGAGGCGAGCAGCCCGGCAACCGAGGTGTAGAAAAGGATGCTGCCCTGCGCCGCAGCGCCGGCTGTCCTTTCGATCATCGGGTAGACCAGCAGGCTCAGCACCGCATTCATCGCCACAAGACCGATCGCGCTGTAGACAAAATCACGGAAAAACGTCACGAGCTTTTTCTTCATGCCTGCTCTCCCGCATCCAGCCGAGGATCATATTCAAATACAAAATTTTCCGGGACGACCGCAATAAAGCCCCAGTGCGGAATCCGCTCTTCTTCCGGCGGCAGGGTCATATAGTCCCCGTAGCGGATCGTCAGACATTCCTCGGGATTGACCGGCCCCGGGAACCAGTCCTTTCCGATCGGCACCGGCACCATTTTCGAGAAGTGTTCTTCTGTAAAACGTAGGGTGAAGGTATGGAGCGTGTCGTTTGTGATCCGGACCGCCTTAACCGATTCGTCCGAATCGTATTTGACGCGGATCTTGTTCGCACGGTTTCTCAGTGTATCCGCAGAAAAGCATTTTCCGGCGATCCGGAGCACAAAGGCCGCAGCCTTCATGATGCCGCTGTAATTCACATAATCCACGCCGTAGCGCTTTCCGTTCAGAAGCCCGTAAAGAAGCTCCAGCCGCCGTACGAGAAGCTTTCCCCGGAAGCCGTCCGGCACACGGTCCGCAAAATAAAAATCCAGACAGATCCGGTTCGCCTTGCCCATATAGTATTCCGTATAACCGGGGTCCATCAGGATTTCGGCTTTCGTATAATTGATGCGCGGAACATTATCGAAATATTTCTTTCCGTAGTCCTCCGGCATCACAAGCTCATAGATTTCCTGGTCCAGCTCTTCCCGAAGATACGGAAGCAGCCGTTCAAAATCCCACGACCAGATCACCACATCGACATCATTATCCCAGGGAATAAAATCCTTGTGCCGGATTGCCCCGAGAAGGCCCCCGAAGAAAAGGAAATAGGGAATGTCGTGTCTTTTTGCGATCTCATCCAGATCACGCAGCATATTCAGATTGATCCGGTGGATCCGATCCAGTGTTTCATTCTGTTCAGGCATAGATTAAACCTCTTGTTATTCTTCCGGAAGCAGCGGAATCAGCATGTTTTCCCGGAGCTCTTCCCTCGGCAGAAACGGCGCGAGATCTTCGAGCGGCGGACTCACAATCCTTCCGTCCGGAAGACGCTTTGCGGAGCTTTTCGGCTCCCAGACCTGCTTCGTATCGGTGAAGATCTCACAGAACACCGGGCCCTCTTCCTGAAGCGCCGCGGATACCGCTTCTCTCATGCGCGCATTGGAATCGGCGCTGAAATATTTATAGCCGAAGGCCTCCGAAAGCTTTCGGAAATCCGGGAAGGAAAGATCCTCGGATTCCGGGCCGATTCCGACCTTTGTGTGCTCCGAAAACAGATTGCTCTGTGTGATTCTGATCGAATGGTAACCGTTGTTATTGATCAGGAAGATCTTGATCGGCAGGCGGTTTCCGAGAATCGTCTGAAGCTCCTGCAGATTCATCATGATCGAGCCGTCGCCTTCAAGGCAGATGGTCTCCCGCCTGCCGCCGCCGACACAGGTGCCGATCGCTGCGGGAAGTCCGTAGCCCATGCTCGCGACCGCGCTGTTGTTGGCAAAGCGCGCGCCCTTTTTGATGACCCAGGCCTGATGGCCGACGACGCAGCAGGCGCCGTTACTGACCGCCGTCAGGCTGTTTTCCGGAAGGCTTTCCGAAAGGTAACGCACAAAGGCGTAGACATTCGCGCCGTATTCCTGCTCCTCCTGCTGCTTTTCTGTGACAACCGGATAGCGGTGTTTCCAGTCGAGGCAGCGGGACAGCCATTTCTCATTGTTGAATAATTTACCTTCGGGAAGGCGCCGGAGAAGTCCGGTGATGAAGTCCTTCGCGTCCGCGTGAACCGGAAGATCCACATGAAGCGTCGGCTTCTTCAGCTCCGCGGCGTCCGCATCGACCATGATCACCTTCGCTTCTCTTGCCCAGCTTTCGAAGTTATAGCCGACCTGCCGGATCGAAAGACGGGTGCCGATCGCGAGGATCAGGTCCGAATTCTGCACGGCAAAATTTCCGGCCCGATCGCCCATATTGCCGCCGCGGCCCGTATATCTCTCATGCTCGTCCTCAATGAGGTCGATCGCGTTCCAGTAGGTGACGACGGGGATATTCAGCCGCTCGACGAGTTCCCGAAATTCCTGATACGCACCCGAAAGCCGGATTCCATAGCCGGCGTAGAACACCGGGCGTTCTGCCTTTTCGAGCATCGAAATCACTTCAGAAAGTACTTCGTCCGTCACAGGCTTCGGCGACGCGTCCGGGTCCTCCGACGGATCGTAGCCGTACAGCGCATCGGTCTCGATCGTCATGCCCTGATAGTTCACCGGAATATCGAGCCAGACAGGGCCCGGTCTTCCGCTTCTCATCAGATGCCACGCCCGCTCCAGGTGATAGCGGATCGATGTCGGATCCTCGATCATCACTGCGTATTTCGTCATGGCGGATGCGGCCTTTGTAATATCGAATTCCTGATCGCCGACCGCGCGAAGCGGCAGGCCGTCCGTGAAGCGCATCGCATAGCGCGCCGTCGTATCGTAGCGCACCTGTCCCGATACGACAAATACCGGCAGGGAGTCGAGATAGGCGCCCAGGACCCCCGTCAGCGCGTTCGTGCCGCCGGGGCCTGTCGTCACACAGACGGCGGCCGGCCGGTTGTCAAGCCGCGCGTAGGCTTCAGCAGCCATCGCGCAGGCCTGTTCATGATGATTATAGAGAACATGCAGCCTGTCATGATGCCCGAAGGCGTCATTCAGATGCATCGCGCCGCCGCCGACGACGGAAAAAACATCCGTTACGCCGTGATCTGCCAGAAAATCCGCCACATAATCAGCCAGTCTTACCTGCATCGTCTTCCTCCCATTCTCCGATCCGCTCCTCCTCTACGACAAGCGGCCGGTGCATGACACGGGTGTTGATACTCAGAATATATTCGCCGATCAGACCGATAAACAGAAGCTGCATCGAACCGAGAACCGTCACGAGAATGATCAGCGGCGCAATACCGGCCTCATAGCCGTACCAGTCAATCAGCTTGCGGATAAAGAAATAGATCCCGATCCCGAAGCCCGCGACAGCGCCGAATGCGCCAAAGAAGGTTGCGAGTCTCAGGCCGATCTTCGTGTAGGAGGTGAAGGAAAGCATCGCACCGTCGTAAAGCGTGTAGAAATTATTGTGCGTCTTTCCGGCACGTCTTTTCGGCTGCGTATAGGGAATTTCCTTATGACGGAAGCCGAGCTCCGCAACTACGCCGCGAAGGAATGGCGTCGGATCGTCAAGCGTCTTCAGCACCTCGATGAACTTCCTGTCATAGAGTCCGAAGCCCGTGAACTGCTTGATCTGTTCGACATTGGACCATTTCTTGATCAGCCAGTAGTAGACGCTCCGCATCCAGTAAATCAGCGGATTTTCGTCGCTTTTGTTCTTCACGCCGATCACGATGCGGTAGCCTTCCTCCCAGCCCTTGACGAACTCCCGGATCATTTCCACCGGATCCTGGAAATCGCAGGCAAGAAGCACCGCGGCGTCGCCGGTCATCTGCATCAGGCCGTAGTAGGGCGAATTGAACTGACCGAAATTCTTCGCGTTCAGGATCGCCTTTACCTTGGGATCTGATGCGACAATCATCCGGAGAAGGTCTCTTGTGCGGTCCTTGGAATCATTGTCTATAAAGATGATTTCATAGTCATATTCTGGCAGGTGGTCGCGGAATTCCGTCTTCACGGCCTCCGTCATCGCCTGAACATTTTCCTCTTCATTATAGCAGGGAATGACAACACTGATTTTTTTCATAGATTACCTTTTTCTCTTGCATAGCGGACGGTTTTATGGATGCCCTCGGTAAAGGGCGTTTCCGCCTTCCATCCGGTATCTTCGGTGATGCTTCCGGTGTCCGCGACAAGATGCATCACCTGATTTTCCGCGTAGGGGATTTCGCCGAGTCCGAGCGGAAGTGTCGGATCCACGGCGTCCCTGATCGCCTCGATATAGTCTGAAAGCGGCGCACCCGACCCGGAGCCGAGCACATAGCTCTTCCCGGCCTTTCCATGTCGCATGATCGCCTCCATCGCCGATGCCGCATCTTCGGCATAGAGATAGTCCCAGATCTGCTCTCCCTTCGTGAAGGAGGGCTTCTCCCCGCGAAGGAGCTTGTGGATCGCAGACATCACCATCGTATAATCATTGTCGTAAGGGCCGTAAACGCTCAGAATCCTGGCCGCCATGAAATCGACGGAAAGTTCCGCGGCGAGGCGCTTTCCGGCCTCTTCTGCGGCCTTTTTGGCCTTTCCGTAGGCATTCACGGGATGCATCGGCGTATCTTCGGAAAGGATGCCGGAAACCGGCCCGTATTCCGCCTGTGAACCGGCAAAGATGAAGCGTTTGACGCCGCAGGCTGTGGCCTTTCTCAGGGCCTGAAGGGTGTAATCCACATTCTTCATCTGGCGCGCTTCATCGTTTCTCGCTTCTCCGTACACCCCGTCCCAGCCGAAATGGAACCAGGCGTCCGACGGCTCCTCCGAAAGCGTCGGGATCTCCGACAGACTGCAGGGAACGACCAGAAGATTTGGATCATCCTGCGGTAGATTCCTGATCTTCGGACTGTCCGGCCGGCAAAGGGCCCGGACCTCAATGCCCTCACGAAGAAGACGTCTTGCGAGATTCGCGCCGATCATCCCGGTTGCGCCGGTGATCACCGCCCTTTTCACTTCTCTCATCGAACCGCCTCGTGCAGCATTTTCGCCATATAGTCGAGCTTCTCATCGGTCATTCCGGGATAGACGCCGAGCCAGAAGGTATCCGCCATGATGCGGTCGGTATTTGTCATCTCACCGACCACCCGGTAGGCATCCGTCCCCCGGATCGAATCAAAGCAGGGGTGCTTCATAATATCGCCGGCAAAGAGCATCCGTGTCTGGATGCCGTGCGCCTCCAGGAAAGGCACCACCTTCTTCCTGTCGACGCCCTCTCTGCAGGTCAGCAGGAAGCCGAACCACGAGGGCTCGGAATGTTCCGCAGGCTCCGGGAGGATAAAGCAATCCGACAGGTCCTGAAGTGCTTCCCGAAGATAGGCGAAATTGTGACGGCGCCTTCTGACAAATTCCGGGAACTTGTCGATCTGCGCGCAGCCGATCGCGGCCTGCATATCGGTTGCCTTCAGATTGTAGCCGAAATGTGAATAGACATACTTGTGATCATAGCCTTCGGGAAGCTCGCCGCGTTTTCCGTCAAAACGGTGGCCGCAGAAATTGTCCTTCCCGGGCGGGCAGATGCAGTCGCGTCCCCAGTCGCGAAGGGAGCGGACAATCTTGTGAAGCAGCGGATTCTCGGTATAGACCGCGCCGCCCTCGCCCATCGTCATGTGGTGCGGCGGATAGAAGGACGAGGTCCCGATGTCGCCGATCGTGCCGGTGAGCTTCTTCTTTCCGCCGATCTCATAGAGAGATCCGAGCGCGTCGCAGTTGTCCTCGACAAGCCAGAGCTTGTGCTGCTCGCAGAAAGCCCTGACTGTCTGAAGGTCAAAGGGGTTTCCGAGCGTATGCGCGATCATCACCGCCTTCGTCTTATCGGAAAGCGCCGCAGAAAGCTGCGAAGCGTCGATATTGTACTGTGGAATCGTCACATCCAGAAATACCGGAACCGCGCCGTACTGAATGATCGGCGCGATCGTCGTCGGGAAGCCGCAGGCGACGG